>NZ_BAAARK010000016.1:0-184311 GCF_039532155.1 Streptomyces lunalinharesii | reverse complement strand
GTCCGAGGCGGACGCCGTGCAGGCGCCAGACGAGGTTCTTGAACGGGGTGCCGTTGAAGGCGTTGAAGTGGGTGTCGGGGACCTTCCACAGCCGCTCGTGGTGCCAGAAGTACGGGTCGTAGATGGAACACACCTGGGGCCGCAGCGGGCGGAACCGCGTCATGCACCGCTCCACCAGCGCGTAGTAGACGGCGGTGAACCCCAGGCTCCCCGCCAGGAAGCCGGCGTCCAGGGCGAGGCCCACGCCGTCGTCGCGGGTGGCGGTCGCCAGGCTCAGCAGCGTCAGGCCGAAGACGTGCACCCACCGGATGAACAGGACCAGGGCGATGGTGCGGAGGTTGTAGCGGTTCTTGGCGGCCAGTCGTCGGTGCAGTTCGTCGCCGCTGCGCAGGTGGTCGAAGCGGCTGTCGCGCTCCACCGACCTCGGTATCTCGAAGCACGGTGAACCCAGCAGGCCCACACCGGTGCGGACCTCCCCGTCCAGCGGGACCATCACCTTGGTCGCCAGCAGGCAGTTCTCACCGGTGCGACCCTGTGCGGGGTAGGCGATGTAGTTGCCCAGGAAGTTGTGGTTGCCGATCGTCGTGCGGGCGACGCTGAAGGAGGTCCGGGAGATCTCGGCGTTGAGCAGCGACAGGCCGTCGGCGACCATCGTGCCGGTGCCGACCGTGCTCAGGTACGGGGAGTCGTGCTGGAGCCCGATGCCGAAGTTCGAACCGGTCTGCTCGACGGGGGAGAGACGGTACCCCAGGCCCCGTTGCAGGTAACTGACGATGGCGGAGCTGTCCCCGAAGAGCCAGACGAAGAACTTGAGGTTGGTCATCCGCGCGACCGTGCGGTGCACGGAGTAGCGGAATCCGTAGAGCGGGTAGGCCGTCCCGGGGACGAGCAGCCGGTGCAACAGGCGGGGAACGGTGCCCAGCACGGCCAGACCCACGACGACGAAGCCGACGAACCCCACGAGGGAGAGGGCCAGGGCGTCGAGGAGCAGCGCGCCGGAGGTGACGGGCTGCGGAGCGAGGCCGTCCGGGCCGTCCAGCACCGGCACCCGGGTCAGCAGCAGGGCGGTGCCGGCGACGATCAGCGGCACGCCGAGGAGGAGCGCCTTCGCCAGGCCCACCACGCCGAACGCGGCCCGTCGCCAGGTGCCGCACCGCACCGGTGGGACCCGTACGTAGTTGACCTCGGTGGGTTGGGCCGGCGAGCCGTGCCACCGCTGCCCGCTGGGCACGCTCGCACCGCGCGGCAGCGCGGAGGTGTGGCCGAGCTGCGCACCGTCGCCCATCGAGGTGCCGATGTCCAGGACCGTCCGCTCGCCGACGAACACGTCTCGTCCGAGGGTGACAGGACCCGTCTGTATCCGCCCGGCATGGGCCCGGTAGCAGAGGAAGAACGCGTCCTTGCGGATCACCGTCCCGGCGCCGATCGTGAGCAGGTCGGTGCAGACCGGGACCGTGCGGGACAGGATCGTGACGTGCTTGCCGACCCTCGCCCCGAGCGCCCGCAGGTAGAGCACGTACACGGGACTTCCGACGAACAGCACGACGGGGTTGGCGTGCACCAGGACCTTCACGATCCAGAAGCGCAGGTAGGTCAGCCCCCAGACGGGAAACGCGCGGGCCGTCCACCGGCCTATGAGGAGCCATTTGGCGAGGACCGGGAAAGCACACAGCCCGAGGAATTCGGCGCCTCCGAAGGCGACCGCCCGACGGTAGACGCCGCTCGGTCCCGAACCGTCGGCCACCCATCGGTATCCGCGCGTGGTGGCGAATGCGACGAGGCCCGAATACCCGAGGAAGAACACCAACTGGGCCACCCCGCACAGGACATAGCGCACGGTGCTGCCGGTGGGTGGTGCCTCGTCCGGCGGTGCGGCGGTCGGGGCGGATTCCGTGACACCGGGGGCGGTTCGGGCGGGCGCGGCATCGACCACCGCGACCGCGAGGCTGCGCACCGTCGAGTGCTGGTAGATGTCCTTCATCGACACCGGCGGCAAATCCGGCCGCTTTCTGACCCGTGCGCAGAAGTGCGCCATCACCAGCGAGTCGGCACCGAGGTCGGCGAAGAAATGACTGTCGACCGCGACCCGCTCGGTGCGCACGACCTCGGCCAGCAATTCGGCGAAGGCGCGCTCCACGCCGGCCGCTGAATCGCCGCCGTCCGCAGGCGGCGTGCGGGATTCCAGCGGGTCGCCGGGCGGGCCGTCACCGGGTTCTCTGACCATGCGAACTCCTTGAGTCTCATGCGCTTTGTGCGCACTGAATCCGATGCGCCGGACCTGCGGGTCGGGGCGGGCCCGTGGGGGCCGCGGGGCCGGCGGAGGGCGTGCCGTGGTGCGGTGCGTCAGGGCGCGTCCGCCCTGTTGAGCGAGGAGACCGGGCCTTGCGGGCATGCCGACGTCGCGGGCGTACCCGCAACGGCGCCAGTGCCGTGAGAAGTGCCGGCCCGCCGGCACCACCTGTCGGGCGACGCGCAGCAGTCGTCGCCCGACAGTCGTGTCCCGTGCCGTATCGGACGACACCGGAATGCTCAATGCGCCCGCCGGCAGACGAATTCACCAACGGTCCCCTGGCATAACCTCAGGCGTACCGCCGGCGACAAAGGACGTACGACTCCCCGATGGTTTCCCGGCGCCCGAAAGCGCCGCCGATCCTCGACCTCTACGCCCGGGCGCAGTCGTTTCGCACCCAGCGTGAGAACGCCGGTCTGGGCGTGCTCGTGTTCGCCGTTCGGTGCCCTTTCACAGCCCGGCCAACGGCAGAACTAAGGGATACCTCACAACGATCAATCGGCAACCCGCCGGGGGCTTCCAGTGACCATCCCGGGCCGGTTCCGGTCGAAGTCAAAACGACGCGCAGAGGGAATCCAGCATTGTGCCCCCTTTCCGATCCGGTCGAATGGGGTCGTTGAAGAACGTAGGACCCGACCGGAAGGTGAACTAGGCAGGTGTAGGCCAATAAAAATGCACGCCTGCACACGACGAAAATGGATCAGCTCGTCCGTTCCCCCGAGGTTTGGCCTCCGTGTAACGCAGCCTCACGCGGGGTTCACCACCTGCTGGTTCGTGCCGCGCCCGCCTCGTCTGAGAGGTCGGTACGCACCCGCCCACTACCTCACAAATGTCAAGAAACGCCACAAAACGCAACAAATTTCCATAACTCTCAAAAGGTGTGAATGGCTACGCGCGGCGGTAAGGGAGAGTGGGCGCTATACGCGTCAACACGGGAGCGGGCTGGCGCAAAGCAGCCGACGGGTCGAGTGCCCTCGCTAAAGATTCGACCGCTCTCCGGCAAGGGCTCGCCACGCTCCGGTAAACCAGTCGCCAGGCCGCTCGGAGGGGAATTTTTACTCTCATTCCTCCGGTTTTCCTCCGGCGCGCTCGGTGTTCCCCCGGTCCGTTCTCCGCGACGGTGCGGGTGGGGTGCGTGGTGCCGCGCCGTGGTGAGGAAACGTCACATCAGGGTCAGAGCTTGTGAACATCATCCAAAAGCGGTAATGGCCGCAGACCGCTCATGCCCCTATCATCTGCGACATGACGCCCACATGCGTCCCAGACGCCACTGCCGAGGCCAACGAGCGCATACGTGCGTTCATGGCCGCCCGAGTCGGTCGGCCGCTATGGCCCGAGGAGCAAGCCGAGTACGAGCAACTGCTCACCGCCTGGGCGAACTCCGTACAGACATCCCCCACCACCAGTTGAACTGGACCAGCCCCGCCCCTGCCACGGCAGGGGCGGGGCGTCGTTCGGTTCGGGGCGCGGTGGGGCGGGACGGGCGAGCCTGCGCCGCCGTCCGGGGCTCGTCACGGCCGGTGCCACCAAGGCGGTCGGGACGTCCCAGTCGGTCCGACGGAGACGCACCCCCCTCGTGGCGCTGCTCACGACGAAACCGCCCTTGGGTGGAGCCACTTGGCGTGGTCGCACCGCCGAGGCCAGGAGCGCCCCTGAACCGCCTACCGACCAAGTCCCTTGGCAATAAAGGATGTTCGGATTAGTGTGCGACGCGCCCATCAAATGAGGTACCTGGTTGGTGACGCCCGCGGTGCATGCATCCCCGGGAATGGTGGTAGCGAGGGGGCGCGCAGAAGCGCGAGTGAGCCCCTTCTGCAACATTCTGATGTTTGCGCCCCCTGAATGCGAAGGCGCCCCCCTTCGCGCCGTACCGGGATGATCTCTCGCCTGTTTCGCTTGTCCCTGCGCACGGCCACCCTGCGCACCACTGGCCGTTCTGCTCATCTCTGTTCACCTCCCGGGAGGGAATGTGTCCACACCGGACAGCGTCACCGGTTCCGCCACCGAAGAGCCCGCACTCGAACCACCCGCAGACAGCGCGCGCACCAGCCTCGCCACACAGGCCGCACGCCAACTCGCCACCACCACCAAGACCGTGCCCCAGATGCAGGCCATCACCTCGCGGTGGCTGGTGAAGATGCTGCCGTGGGTGGACGTCAAGGGTGGCACCTACCGGGTCAACCGGCGTCTGCAGCTCCGAGTCGGCCGGGGACGCGTCCAGTTCGAGCAGAACGGCGCGGACGACATCAAGGTCATCCCGCAGACCCTCACCGAACTCCCCGTCCTGCGCGGCTACGACGACGTCGAGGTCCTCAAGGAGATCGCCGGCCGCTTCCGCGTCCGTGACGTCCGGGCCGGCCAAGTCCTCTTCGAGGCCGGGCAGCCCGCCACCGAGGCGTACCTCGTCGTCCACGGCCGGTTCGCCCGCTACAAGGCCGGCAAGTACGGCGAGGACGAGGTCATCGGCGTCGTCACGGACGGCGACCAGATGGGCGACGAGGCGATCGGCCAACCCGAACCGCGGTGGTTGAGCTCCGTACGGGCCGAAACCGCGGGCGTGGTGATGGCCCTGCCCTGGGGCGTGCTCCAGGAGTTCACCGAACGGGCGCCGTCCCTGGCCGCCCACCTCACGGCGTACGCGGAGCAGCAGCAGCGCCCCACGAACCGCAAGGGGGAGGCGGAGGTCCCGGTACAGGCGGGCCACGTCGGCGAGCCGACGCTGTCCGGCGGCTACGTCGACTACGAACTCGCCCCCCGCGAGTACGAACTCTCCCTCACCCAGACCGTGCTCCGGGTCCACAGTCGCGTCGCCGACCTCTACAACGAGCCGATGGACCAGACCCAGCAGCAACTCCGGCTCACCGTCGAGGAGATCCGCGAGCGCCAGGAATGGGAGCTGGTCAACAACCGCGAGTTCGGACTGCTGCACAACGCCGACTACGGCCAACGCATCAGCACCTACACCGGCCCCCCGACCCCCGACGACATGGACGAACTGCTGTCCATGCGCCGCAAGACCCGACTGTTCCTGGCCCACCCGAAGGCGATCGCCGCCTTCTTCCGGCAGTGCAACAAGCGCGGACTGGTGCCGGGCACGGCCGACGTCGACGGCCACGAGGTCCCCGCCTGGCGCGGCGTCCCGATCTTCCCGTGCGGCAAGATCCCGATCGGCGACGCCCACACCAGCAGCATCATCGCGCTGCGCACCGGCGAGGCGGACCAGGGCGTCGTCGGCCTGTACCAGACCGGTATCCCCGAAGAGTTCCAACCCGGCCTGAACGTCCGCTTCATGGGGATCGACCAGGCCGCCATCATCAAGTACCTCGTCACCGCCTACTACTCGCAGGCCATCCTCGTGCCCGACGCCGTCGGCATCTTGGAGAACGTCCAGCTCGGCCGGAGCGCCGACTGACCCGGTGGAGTCTGAAGCATGAGCACGCCCCCCAACACCGACACCGGGTTCTCGCTGCCCGGACCGCCCAACCTCGCCCGTGACCTGCGGGCCCGCCGCAGCGGAGCGGTACCCGGCCTCGCGTACCGGGCCGCCGCCCCCGCCGACCCGGAGAAGGCCGCGGAGATCGACCGCCGGCTGGAAGCCTGGGCCCGCGGCCTGGACCTCTTCCCCGCCCAGTGGAGCGGCGACTTCGCGGAGTTCCAGTGCGGCCGCGCCGTCGTCCTGCAACACCCCGGCGCGCTCGACCTCGAACGCCTCACCGCCGCCGGCAAGTTCCTGCTCGCCGAGAACGTCGTGGACAGCTGCTACTGCGAGGAGGACGAAGGGCGGGGCGCCTCGCGCAGCATCCTCGGCGGTCGCCTGATCCTGGCCCAGTCCGCCCTCGACCCCTACCACGGCACCCCCGCGCTGGAGGCCGAGTGGCTGGAGGGCATGCAGGCCGACGGCCCGCTGCGCTCGTACTACTGGGCCATGAAGGACTACGCGGCCCTCGCCACGCCCAGCCAGGCCGACCGGTTCGTGCACGACATGGCCCGGCTGCACCTCGGCTACCTCGCCGAGGCGTCCTGGTCGCAGTCGCGGTACGCACCGCAGGTCTGGGAGTACCTGGTCATGCGGCAGTTCAACAACTTCCGCCCCTGCCTGTCCATCGTCGACACGGTGGACGGCTACGAACTGCCCGAGGCGCTCTACGCCCGACCCGAGGTCCAACGGGTCACCGCCCTGGCGTGCAACGCCACGACCATCGTCAACGACCTGTACTCCTTCACCAAGGAGCTGGCCAGCGACCCGACCCACCTGAACCTGCCACAAGTGGTGGCCGCCAACGACAAGCGCGGCCTCAAGGCCGCCTACCTCAAGAGCGTCGAGATCCACAACCAGGTCTTCGAGGCGTTCGAGACCGAGTCGGCCCCCTTGGCCGCCCTCTCCCCACTCTTGGAGAGGTACGTCCGGGGTCTGGCCGACTGGGTCGCCGGCAACCACGAATGGCACTCCACCAACACCGACCGCTACCAGCTGCCCAACTACTGGTAGATCGATCCACGTACCACTGCAAGGAGTCACCGTTGACCATCGCACACGCCGACACCGCCACCCGCACGCCGGTGCCGACCCAGTCCACGTACCAGTCACGGGTCGCGGACTACTGGAACGCCGAAGAGAACCCGGTCAACCTCGAACTCGGCAAGATCGACGACCTGTACCACCACCACTACGGCATCGGGGACGCCGACCGTTCGGTGCTGGACGAGCAGGACGCCGACCTGCGCCGCGAGCGGGTCACCGGCGAACTGCACCGCCTGGAACACGCCCAGGCCGACCTCCTCGCCTCCCACCTCGGTGACCTCGGCCCCACCGACCGCGTCTTCGACGCCGGCTGCGGACGCGGCGGCGGCAGCGTGGTGGCGAACCTGCGCTACGGCTGCCACGCCGACGGCGTCACCATCTCCGCCAAGCAGGCCGAGTTCGCCAACGAGCAGGCCCGCAAGCGCGGCATCGACGACAAGGTGCGGTACCACCACCGCAACATGCTCGACACCGGCTTCACCACCGGCGCCTACGCGGCGTCGTGGAACAACGAGTCGACCATGTACGTCGAGCTGGAGCTGCTCTTCGCGGAGCACGCGCGGCTGCTGCGCCGCGGCGGCCGCTACGTCACCATCACCGGCTGCTACAACGACGCCTACGGCCGCGCCTCCCGCGAGGTGTCGCTGATCAACGCCCACTACATCTGTGACATCCACCCGCGCTCGGCGTACTTCAACGCCATGGCCCGCAACCGGCTGGTCCCCGCGCACGTCGAGGACCTCACCGAGGCCGCGCTCCCGTACTGGGAGCTGCGTCGGGAGGCCGACCACCTGGTCACCGGCATCGAGGACACCTTCTTGAACGCCTACCGCAACGGAAGCTTCCAGTACCTGCTGATCGTCGCCGACCGCGTGTGACCTCCCGGGGGCCGCGCGGCTGACGGCGCGGCCCCCGGAGCCCCCTGCGACGCCCCGACCGACCAGGCACTACGGTGTCTGGTCGGCGCCGCGTCCGGTGCCGTCAACGGGACTCAGGGGGACAACCGTGGCCACTCCGCCACCGCCGTACGGATCCGCACCACATGCCTGGGCCCCGCCGCCCGGCGGCCAGGCACACCACCAGGCGCCCTACCCCAACGGGCCGTACGCCCCGCCCCAGCCACCTCCCGGATACGCCGTGCCCCAGCCGTACGGTCCGTACCCGCCGCAGCCCGGCACGCCCGCCTGCGGTGTCTGCGGGGCGGGGCCCGCGGCGCCCGCCGTCGTCCGCGGTCACCAGGGCATCATCGTCCTGATGCGGTTCCTGAGCCGGCGTGGGACGTTCTGCCGCGACTGCGGACTCGCCACCGTCCGCGAGATGTCCGCACGGACCCTGTGGCAGGGCTGGTGGGGGCCGATGTCCCTGTTCATCACGCCCGTCACCCTGCTGATGAACCTCGGCCCCGCGGCCCGCTTCCGCGGACTCACCGCCCCGACGGGCGGCTTCCGACCGGCGCTCGACCCGGGGAAGCCGTTGCTGCGCCGACCTGAGGCGCTGCTCTTCCTCGTGCCGATGCTGCTCGTCGCCTTGGCGCTCCCCGCGCTCTTCGTCATCGGCCTGCTGTCCGACGGGGCGAGGTCCTCGTCCGGACCCGGCTTCGACACCGCGCCGACCCTCGCCGTCGGAGCCTGTGTGCGCAACGACGGTGACTGGCACGAACAGGACCTACAGGTGACGGAGTGCGGCGCACCGGACGCCCAGTACCGGGTGACGCGTCGCCTGGAGCGGGCCGGAACGAGTTGTGCCCGCGGGGAGTTGTACGCCGACCTCAGGTACGGTCCCGGCGGCACGACGGTGTCGTGCCTCGAACCGCTGCGCTAGGTCCGTACCGCTGGGCGCGCCGGAACCACCAGGTCGGCGCGGGCCGGCAACGAAGTGCGGTCGCGGGCGTACCGGGGGCGGCCGGGCCGGTATAACCTTCCCCATGCCTCTTGACGAAGCCGCACCGCAGCAGCCCTCCGGCCGGCCCGCCGCATGGTCCGACCTCGATGCGGAGGCCGAGGACGTGACGGTGGCGGTCATGACGGCGTCCCGCCTGCTGATGGCCGTCTCGGCGCGCGCCCTGTCCTCCATAGACGACGCCGTGACCCTGCCCCAACTGCGGGCCCTGGTCGTGCTGGAGAGCTGCGAGCCACTCAAACTCGCCGCGCTGGCCAGCACGTTGGGGGTGAACCCGTCGACCGCGATGCGGATGGTCGACAAGCTCGAAGCCGTCGGACTGGTCGACCGCCGGGCCAACCCGGAAAATCGCCGCGAGGTCGTCCTGCGCCTCACGGCGGCGGGACGGGACGTGGTGGAGCAGGTGCTCGCGCACCGCCGGGCCGAGATCCGCACGTTGGTGGGCCGGTTGCCGGCCGAGCAACGCGAGGGACTGGTACCGGCGTTGCAGGCACTGATCCAGGCCGCCGGGGAGCTGGCCGTGGATCCGGTCGACGAGGTGCGGCGGACGGGCGGGCTGGTGCCGAACCCGCTCGCGCCGGGCGGGCGCGACGGCCTGGGCTGAAGCTGCGCGGAAGCGGGCCCGCGCGGGCCGGCCGGCGTACCGGTCAGTGCGGTGCGTCGATCCGCTTCCGTCGGGCGGCGGGCTTTCGGCGGACGGGCCCTGCGGTGGCGGGGTGACGGTAGGGCGTGGCACGGGCCCGCGAGCGGTAGACGACGTAGGGCCGGATCAGGTAGCCGACGGGGGCGGTGAAGGCGTGGATGAGCCGGCTGAAGGGCCAGAGCGCGAACAGGGCCATCGCCAGCAGGGCGTGGACCTGGTACACCAGCGGCGCGTGTGCCATCGCCGGGACGTCGGGGTCGAGGGCGAACAGGCTGCGGAACCAGACGGAGACGCCCAGGCGGTAGTCGTAGGGGTTGGCCACCGAGGAGGCGGTGGCGGTGAGCCCGGCCAACAGGACGACCGTCAGCAGCGGATAGACCAGGCGGTCGCTGCGGCTGGTCGCCTGGCGGACGGCGGGCACCCGCAGCCGGCGCCAGAGCAGGACCGCCAGGCCGCAGACGGCCGCGATGCCGGCCGCGCCGCCCATGGTGAGCGCGACCGTGTGGTACATCGTCTCGCTCACCTGGAGCCGTTGGGTGAGCCCTTCGGGCACGAGCAACCCCATGACGTGGCCGCCGGCGACGAACAGCAGGGCGTAGTGGAACAGCGGGCCGCCGACGCGCAGCATCCGGGACTCGTGGAGCTGACTGGAACGGGTGGTGAAGCCGAAGCGGTCGTAGCGGTAGCGCCAGAGCGTGCCGGCGATCAGGACGGTCAGGGACAGGTAGGGCAGGACGCCCCACAGGGCGATGCGCACGTGCGTGGTCACCGGCGGACTCCTTCGTCGCCCGGGGCGCTCAGGAGGGGGAAGGGTACGGGGGTCGGGGCGTCCGCGACGGGCGCCGGCGGCGGGCCGGCGGGCACCGTGCGCTGGACGGCCCGCAGGACGTCGACGTAGGGGCTGCGGTGGGCTTCGAGGGCCTGGGTGAGCAGGTCCACGGCGCCGCGGTACTGGTGGAGCAGGGGCGTGCCCGCCTGGGGGCAGCGGGCCGCGAATTCGAGCAGGGCGGGGAGGAAGTCGGGGAGTTCGCCGTCGTCGGGCTGCCAGCCGTGGGCGCGGTACCGGCCCTTGAGCGCGGCGAGGGTGGCGCCGCGCCGGCGGGTGTCGCCGTCGGTGTAGTGGGTCAGGTGCAGGGTCCGGCGTCGCGTGCGGTCGAAGGTGGTGACGTAGCGCGCCGCCAGTTCCAGGGTCGGGGCCTGCGCCGGCCCGTGGCAGAAGCAGAGCAGCAACTCCACCTCCGGGCCGCGGAGTTGGGTGAGGGCGGCGGTGACGTGGGCGACCCGCTGCGGCCAGTTCGGGTCGGGGTAGGACAGGAGCAGGGCGGCCGCCTGGTGCACGGCGCGGTGGCGGTTCATCGGCTGCCGCCCTCTTCGCCGCGGGACGGGAACAGGCCCTGTGGTCGGCCCCGGCCGTTCCAGTTCAGCAGGTTGATCCGGTCGCGCAGGCCGCCCTTGCGCGCGCCGGCGGCGGCCACCGGCGGGGCGTGGAAGGCGTCCGGCTCGTACATGCCGGGTCCGCCGTGCCCCTCCAGGCTGCACCCGTCCCCGGGATCGGCGTCCCGGTCGGTGTCGACGGTGTATCCGGTGGGAATCACGTAGCGCTCCTCGTACTTGGCCAGCGCCAGCAGTCGGTACATGGCTTCGATGGACTGCTCGTCCATGCCGACGCCGCGGGCGATGTCGGGGTTCCGTTCCTCACCGAGGTTGATCCGGCGCATGTGCGCGCGCATCGCGGCGAGCCGGCACAGTGCGGCCTCGACCGGTGCGGTGTCCCCGGCGGTGAACAGCCCGGCCAGGTAGTCGAGGGGGATGCGGAGCGTGTCGATGGCGCCGAAGAGGTTGGCGGGGTCCTCGCCGTCGTGGCCGCTGCGGGTCAGGGCGTCGACGACGGGGGAGAGCGGGGGGACGTACCAGACCATGGGCAGGGTGCGGTACTCGGGATGGAGGGGGAGGGCGACCCGGTAGCGGGTGATCAGGTCGCGGACGGGGGAGTGGCGGGCGGCGGTGATCCAGTCGTGTGGGATGCCGGACTCCTCGGCGGCCCGGACGACCTCGGGATCGTCGGGGTCGAGGAAGCAGTCGAGTTGGGCCTCGTACAGGTCCCGCTCGTCGGGGACGGCGGCGGCCTCGCCGGCCCGGTCCGCGTCGTAGAGCATCACACCGAGGTAGCGCAGCCGGCCGACGCAGGTCTCCGAGCAGACGGTGGGCTCGCCGGCCTCGATGCGCGGGTAGCACAGGGTGCACTTCTCGGCCTTGCCTGTGCTGTGGTTGAAGTACACCTTCTTGTACGGGCAGCCGCTGACGCACATCCGCCAGCCGCGGCAACGGTCCTGGTCGACCAGGACGATGCCGTCCTCGATGCGCTTGTAGAGCGCGCCGGAGGGACAGACCGCGACGCAGGACGGGTTCAGGCAGTGTTCGCAGATCCGCGGCAGGTAGAACATGAACGCCTGCTCGTACTCCAGCGCGACCTGGTCGTTCATCTTGCGGAGCACCGGGTCGCCGGCCAGGTGCTCGGGGCCGCCGCCGAGGTCGTCGTCCCAGTTGGGACCCCAGGTCACCGCCGTGGGCCGGCCGTCGATCAGGGAGTGCGGGCGGGCGGTCGGCAGGTCCTCGCCCAGGGGCGCGGAGATCAGCGTCTCGTAGTCGTAGGTCCAGGGCTCGTAGTAGTCGTCGAGTTGCGGGAGTTCGGGGTTGGCGAAGAGTCGGGCCAGGCGGCGGGCGCGGCCGCCGGAGCGCGGCACGAGGCGGCCCCGGCCGTCCAGGCGCCACCCGCCCTTCCACTTGTCCTGGTCCTCGTGGCCGCGGGGGTAGCCCTGGCCGGGGCGGGTCTCGACGTTGTTGAACCAGGCGTACTCGGTGCCCTGGCGGTTGGTCCAGGTCTGTTTGCAGGTGACCGAGCAGGTGTGGCAGCCGATGCACTTGTCGAGGTTCATGACCATGGCGACCTGCGCCATGCAGCGGCCGACGGGGCTCTTGCGACGGGGCATCTTCAGTACTCCACGTGCTGGGTGCGGCGGCGGATGACGGTGACCGCGTCCCGCTGGTTGCCGGTGGGGCCGTAGTAGTTGGGGGCGAACGACAACTGGCCGTAGCCGCCGATGAGGTGGGTGGGTTTGATCAGCAGGCGGGTGAGGGCGTTGTGCACGCCGCCGCGGCGTCCGGTGGCCTGGGTGCGCGGGACGTTCACCAGGCGTTCCTGGACGTGGTACATGAACACCGTGCCGGGCGGCATCCGGTGCGAGACCACGGCCCGGGCGGTCACCACGCCGTTGGGGTTGACCGCTTCGATCCAGTCGTTGTCCGCGACGCCGATGGCCTCGGCGTCGGCGACGCTCATCCAGATGACCGGCCCGCCGCGGGCCAGCGTCTGCATGAGGAGGTTCTCCTGGTACTCGGAGTGGATCGACCACTTCGAGTGCGGAGTGAGGTAGCGGACCGTCACCGAACGCGCGCCGTCCTCGACCGGACCGCTGCCCTGCACCGCCGACTGGTCCAACGGCGGCCGGTAGACGGGCAGTTGCTCGCCGAGTTCGGCCATCCAGTCGTGATCGAGGTAGAAGTGCTGGCGCCCGGTGAGGGTGTGCCAGGGCTTGCGGTGTTCGGTGTTGACGGTGAACGGCGCGTAGCGGCGGTCCGGCGCCTCCTTGCCGGACCATTCGAAGCTGGATCCGACCTGGACGGGCCGGTTCTGGGTGTCGGAGAAGACCACCCGCCGCTCGCGGACCGCCTCGGCGAGCGCGGCGAAGCCGCTGCCCGGGCCGCACCGTTCGGCGAGGCGCTCGAAGCCCTCGGCGGCCAGCCGCCCGTTGGTGGTGCCGGACAGCGCCAGGATCGCCTCGCACATCTTCACGTCGGTGTCCAGGCGGGGCCGCCCGCGGGCCGGGCCGTCGGTGACGGTGCCGCAGCGCTCGGCCAGCCAGCGGGCCTCCGGCGCGGGGTGGACGGTGATGCCCTTGACGGTCATGCCGTGTTCCTCGGCGAGCGGACCGAACGCCGCCAACTTCGCGGCGACGGCCGGGTAGTTGCGTTCGACGACGGTGAACATCGGGAGGTTGCGACCCGGCTCCGGCGGCGCGCCGTCCCGCCAGTCCCGCGGCGTGCCGCCCGGTTGGGCCGTCTCGCCCGGGGTGTCGTGCTGCGGCGGGGTGGCCACCAGGTCGTACGCGGTGTCCAGTCGGCCCACGGCCAACTCGCTGAAGCGGGTGGCGAGTCCCTGGAAGACCTCGAAGTCGGTGCGGGCCTGCCAGGGCGGGTTGATCGCGGGGGAGAAGGCGTGCACGTAGGGGTGCATGTCGGTGCTGGACAGGTCGTGCTTCTCGTACCAGGTCGCGGCGGGCAGGACGAGGTCCGCCATCAGCGTGGTGGACGTCATCCGGAAGTCCAGGGCCAGCAGCAGGTCCAACTTGCCGCGCGGGGCCTCGTCGTGCCAGGCGAGGTCGCGCGGCCGGCCGGCGTCCGGGGCCTCCGCCGCCCGGGCGTTGTCGCTCGCCCCGAGCAGATGCCGCAGGAAGAACTCGTTGCCCTTCGCCGAGGAGCCGATGAGGTTGGCCCGCCACACGGTCAGCACCCGCGGCCAGTTGGCCGGGGCGTCCGGGTCCTCGCAGGCGAACGCCAGCCGGCCGGCGGCGAGTTCGATGGCCGCCCACTCGCCGGGTTCGTGGCCCGACTCGTGCACCCGGCGGCCCAGGTCGAGGGGGTTGGCGGTGAACGCGGGGGCGGACGGCATCCAGCCCAGCCGCATCGACTGGGCGACCAGGTCGGCGGCGTGCCGGCCGGCGAACGTCCCGCCGCCGGTCGGCGCGGCCAGCGAGCCGGCGTCCTGGCCGTCGTAGCGCCACTGGTCGGTGTGCAGGTACCAGTAGGGCGTGCCGGCCACCTGGCGGGACGGGCGCACCCAGTCCGCCGCGGACTGCAACTGCTGCCAGCCGGCGTACGGCCGGACCTTCTCCTGCCCTACGTAGTGGGCCCATCCGCCGCCGTTCACGCCCTGGCAGCCGGTGAGCAGCAGCAGGGTGAGGAACGACCGGTAGATGGTGTCGGAGTGGAACCAGTGGTTGGTGCCCGCCCCCATGACGATCATGCAACGGCCGCGGGTCTTCTCGGCGGTGTGCGCGAACTCCCGGGCCGCGCGCACCACCGCACCCGCCGGCACCGAGGTGATCGTCTCCTGCCAGGCCGGGGTGTAGGGCCGGGCGGCGTCGTCGTAGTCCGCCGGCCAGTCACCCGGCAGCCCCGGCCGCGCGACGCCGTACTGGGCCAGCAGCAGGTCGAAGACCGTGGTCACCTTCCGGCCGCCGATCTCCCGCACCGGGACGCCGCACCGCACGGCCTCCGCGGTGTCGAAGCGCGGCATCAGCACCGGCACGCCCGTACCGCCCGCCTCGTGGAGGGTCAGGGCCGGCTCGATCCCGTTCAGGTCCAGGTTCCAGCGCCCGAGGCCGCTCTTGGACCAGCGGTCGCCGAGGGTGCCGTGCGGGACGACCGGCCGGCCGGAGGCCGCATCGAGCAGCACCGGCTTCCAGGCAGCCGCCGCCGCGTCGTCCTCCTCCAGTCCCAGCGCCGCGGCGGTGACGAACTTCCCCGGCACGAACGCCCCGTCCCGCTCGTCGAGTTCCACCAGGAACGGCAGGTCGGTGAACTGCTTGACGTACTCGACGAAGTACGGGACCTGTCGCCGGACGAAGCACTCGGTGAGCATCACGTGCCCCATCGCCATCGCCACCGCGCCGTCGGTGCCGGGGTGCGGATGCAGCCACTCGTCGGCGAACTTGGTCGCGTCCGCGTAGTCCGGGGAGACCACCACCACCTTCTGGCCGCGGTAGCGCGCCTCGGCCATCCAGTGCGCGTCCGGGGTGCGGGTCACCGGCACGTTGGAGCCCCACAGCATCAGGTACGCGGCGTCCCACCAGTCACCGGACTCCGGTACGTCCGTCTGGTCGCCGAAGACCTGCGGCGAGGCGATCGGCAGGTCCGCGTACCAGTCGTAGAAGGAGACCATCGGCGCGCCGATCAGCGACATGAACCGGGCGCCGACCGCGTGCGAGGCCATCGACATCGCCGGGATCGGCGAGAAGCCGGCGATCCGGTCCGGGCCGTACGCCGCGATGGTGTGGACGTGGGCGGCGGCCGCGATCTCCAGGGCCTCGTCCCACCCGATGCGCACCAGGCCGCCCTTGCCGCGCGCCGACTGGTAGCGGAGGCGTTTGTCGGGGTCGCCGGTGATCTCCGCCCAGGCCGCGACCGGATCGCCCAGTCGCTGGCGCGCCTCGCGGTAGAGCTCCAGGAGGACCCCGCGGGCGTGCGGGTAGCGCACCCGGGTCGGCGAGTAGGTGTACCAGGAGAACGAGGCGCCCCGCGGGCAGCCGCGCGGCTCGTACTCCGGCCGGTCCGGGCCGACCGAGGGGTAGTCGGTCTCCTGCGTCTCCCAGGTGATCACGCCGTCCTTGACGTACACCTTCCACGAACACGAGCCGGTGCAGTTCACTCCGTGCGTGGAACGGACGACCCGGTCGTGGGCCCAACGTTCCCGGTAGGGCGTGTCGTTGACGCTCTGGTCGGTCCGGTAGACCGCCCTCAGGTCCGGCGTCGTGGGTGACCTCCGCAAGGACGTTCCGATCCGCAGCAGCTGCTCTGCGGCCACCGCCGCCACGCGTTCAGCTTCCTTGCGGGTACCGCGTCGTACCACCACCGTCGCTCCTTTCACGGTACGCGGGTAGTGGCGCAGACCACTCGGGCCCCCGTGCCGGGGCGGTCGCGTTCCACCGGCATCAGCTTGACCCCGCCGCAGGTGTCCTGACGCGCAATCACGGGAGGGTTGATGAGAGTTATACGTAGTTTTTCTTGCGCTTTGCAATATTTGCCAATGGCATGTACTTCGAAATGATGAAGGTCCGGCCGGGACCTGCGGTGCCGGCCGGACCCGGCGGTTGAGGCGCCCGACGATGGGGAGCTATGAACGACATGACCTCCCCCGCTCCCCGTCGGGCCTTCGAGCTGCTGCTCGCCGGCAACCAACGGTTCGTCGCCGGCACGCCCGCACACCCCAACCAGGACGCCGCGCGGCGTGCCGAGACCGCGCCGGCCCAACGCCCGTTCGCGGTCCTGTTCGGGTGCTCCGACTCGCGCCTGGCCGCCGAGGTCATCTTCGACCGCGGCCTGGGCGACCTCTTCGTCGTCCGCACCGCCGGGCACGTCGTGGGGGCGGAGGTCCTGGGCAGCGTCGAATACGGGGTGGAGGTGCTGGACTGTCCGTTGGTCGTGGTCCTCGGTCACGACTCGTGCGGGGCGATCGGCGCCGCCTGCGCCGCGCTCGAAACCGGTGTGACGCCGAGCGGCTACATCCGTGACGTCGTCGAGCGCGTCACGCCCAGCGTGCTGGCGGCGCGGGCGGCCGGGCGCGTGCGGCCCGGCGAGATCCTCGCCGAGCACGTGGGACACACCGTCGACCTGCTCCTGAACCGTTCCCGGGCGCTGGCCCAGCGGGTGGCGGACGGTCGGGCGGCCGTGGTGGGGCTCTCCTACCGGCTGGCCGACGGGGGCGCCGACCTCGTCGCGGCCCGCGGCCTGGGGGAGCGGTGACCCGCCCCGTGACCTGCATCATTGCAGAATGCAATGGTATTCTGGGGGTGACGTCATTCGAAGCATCTGAAAGGAAGCGATTCGAATGTCGGATCTCTCCCATCACGCAACCACGGACATCACCAGCCACCCGGACGTGGCCGAGATGCGGGAGCGTTACGCCCGTCTGCTCTCCGGACGCCAGGCGACCGCCCTCGACGGATTGGTCCTCCTCGCCGGCATGTATACGGCGATCTCGCCGTGGGTGGTGCACTTCCGGCTCACCAGCCCCGAACTGGCGGTGAACAACCTCATCATCGGGCTCGTGTTGACCGTGATCGGTCTCGGGCTGACCCGGTCGCCGGAGCGCATGTACCGGTTGAGCTGGACCTGTGCGGTGATCGGTGTCTGGATGATCATCTCGCCCTGGGTCGTGACCGCGGGTCACCACCCCACGGCCGGGCTGATCTGGAACAACGTCTGGATCGGCGCCGTGACCCTGGCCCTCGGCCTGGCCGCCACCCGTCTCGCGATGGCGACCGAGGCGCCACCGGCGTCCAGCACGTAGCCGGGGGCGGGCAAGCGCACTGCTCCGGGAGGAGGCGGTCATGGGTCTCCCCATGCGCGACCGGCGGGCCCTCGCCCGGATCGAGGAGTACTTCCTGGCGGACGACCCCGACCTGGCCCTGCTGCTGAGTACCTTCGGGGGCGGGCCGCGGCGGCGCCGCCGGCCCGTGCCTGCCGTGCGGCGCCGGGCCGGCGCCGCCATCGCCTACGTGGCGGTGGCGCTGGGCGCCGCACTGCTGGTCGCGGCGTGTCTGGCGCGGAGCGCGGTGCTGCTGTGGGCGGCCGGGGGCATGGTGTTCCTCTCGGTCGCGCCGTTCCTCGCCGCGCGGCTGCGCGCTCCCGGGCGGCGGGCCCCGGACGCCCGCCGGCACGGGGCGCAGCCCTAGAACGTTGTTCACTGCAATATTTCCCTGTCGATAGAATGGGCCCGGGTGGGCGCACGGGAGGCGGGTGAGTCTCATGAAGTGCTTCGACTGCGCGTGGGCCGAAGAGGTCGTCGACGCGGTGGGTGTGTGCCATCACTGCGGCGTCGGTGTCTGTCTCCGGCACTGCCACGTCGCTCTGGAGCCGGGGCACCGACTCGCCGGTGTCGGCCAGTCGACGCTCGCCCGGCCGGCCCGCGAACTCACCTGCCTGACGTGCCACTTCGCGATGGCGCCCGTGCAACAGGCGGAGGCGAAGCGCAGCGTGCACTGAGGTGTGCGGCCGGGCTGCCGTGCCTGGCGTGACTGGCTCCGCCCGGTCGTGACTGGCCCGTCTTGGTCGTGACTGGCTCGTCCCGGTCGGTCGACTGCGGGAAAGCCTGCGGGGAGGTGTGGGCGGCGCACTGCGGCGCACGGGTCGGGCGGCGTCCGCCCCTGGGAGCCAACCACCGGCCCGTCCGAGTGCTGGACACCACCTGTCAGCAACTTTTGCATACTGCAATACTTCCGGTATGGAAAACATACAAGCGGGCCTGTGGTCGGGCGGGCGAGCGCGGTGCGCCGGACCTCTGCGACGGGGCGGGGCGCTGCGGTGAGCGGGACACGCAAGGGAACGGCCGGGCACCGGGGCGCCCACCTCGGCGACTTCACCGTCCAGCCGAGAATGCTGGTGATCTGCGGCTGGGCGCTGCTCGTGGGCGGTGCCGGGGCGGTGGCGGCACTGGCCTTGTTGCGGTTGATCGGGCTGGTCACCAACGCGGTGTTCTACCAGCGCTGGTCGACCTCGTTGGTCGCACCGGGCCTGGAGCACCGGCCGTGGTGGCTGGTGCTGGGCGCGCCGGTGCTCGGTGGTCTGGTGATCGGCGTGATGGCCCGCTACGGATCGGAGAAGATCCGCGGGCACGGCATGCCGGAGGCGATCGAGGCGATCCTCACCGGCGGCAGTCGGGTCGCCCCGCGGGTCGCGGTGCTCAAACCGGTGTCGGCGGCGATCAGCATCGGCACCGGCGGCCCGTTCGGCGCCGAGGGGCCGATCATCATGACCGGCGGCGCGATCGGCTCCATCCTGGCGCAGGCCCTGCGGCTCAGCGCCGACGAACGCAAGACACTGCTGGTCTCCGGGGCGGCGGCCGGCATGGCGGCCACCTTCAACTCACCGCTGGCGGCCGTGCTGCTCGCCGTGGAACTGCTGCTCTTCGAATGGCGCCCGCGTAGCTTCGTCCCGGTCGTCGCGGCGGTCGGGGTCAGCACCGTGGTGCGCGGCTTCCTGCTGGGCACCGCCCCGATCTTCCCGGTCTCCGCCGCCGGCCTGCACGTCGCCCCGACGGTCGACGTGCTCTGCGTCCTGGCCGGGCTGCTCGGCGGCGCCCTGGCGGTGGCCGCGACCTGGCTGGTGTACCGGGCCGAGGACGGCTTCGCCCGGCTGCCCTTCCACTGGATGTGGTGGCCCGCCATCGGCGGACTGGTCATCGGCCTGGGCGGACTGGTCGAGCCGCGCGCGCTCGGCGTCGGCTACGACGTCATCCAGCAGTTGCTGACCGGCCGCGCCACGGTGTCGCTCATCGTCGGGATCCTCGTCGTCAAGACCCTGATCTGGTCGCTCTCGCTCGGCTCGGGCACCTCCGGCGGGGTGCTCGCTCCGGTCTTCATGATCGGCGGCGCGGTCGGCGCGGCGGAGGGCCTGGTCTTCCCGCACGTCATCCCGGGCTTCTGGGCGATGATGGGACTGGCCGCCGTGGTGGGCGGCGTGATGCGGTCACCGTTGACCGGCGTGGTCTTCACCCTCGAACTCACCCATGCCTGGGGCGCGGTGTTGCCGCTGCTGATCTCGTCCACCGCCGCCTACGCGCTGTCGGCGCTGTTGCTCAAGCGCTCGGTGCTCACCGAGAAGATCGCCCGGCGCGGCCTGCACCTCACCAGGGAGTACTCCACCGACCCGCTGGAGACGTTCTTCGTCGAAGAGGTCATGGATCGCCACCCCGACCACCAGACACGCCTCACGGCCGCCGACCTCCTTGGCGGCGGTGCGGTGACGGACGACCGCGGGGCCGCGGTGGTGACGCTGCGGCCCGACGACACCCTGCGCCGGGCCGCCTACCTCTTCGCCGAACACGACGTCACCCAGGCCCCGGTCGTCAGCCACGGCCCGGACGCGCACGTGGTGGGCACGCTCAACCTCCACCACCTGCTCCACGCGCGACGGCACGACCTGACGGAAGAGCATCACCGGCAACGTCTCCTGCTGGGCAACCGCCGGCGTGCGCCGGACGCCGTCGCCACCTGAGGCCGTGGGGCCCGCGGCGCGCCGCGGGTCCCGTCGGCACTGCCGGTTCCGTCGCTCCGGCCGCCCGCCAACGCGCCCGGCCGGGCCCGCGGAACCGCGCCGCTCAGTACGGGTCGGTCAGCGAATCGGCGGTCGGCTCGCCGGCCGCGTCGGTCAGGGCGCGCAGGCCCCGCACCAACTCGGCGCGCCGTTCGGCGGGGAGACTGGCGACGATGGTCTGGATCTCCTGGTGGCGGTGGGCCAGGACCTGCTCGACCAGGCGCCGGCCGTGCGGTTTGAGGGCCAGGATGACCTCGCGGCGGTTGTCGGGGTTCATCTGGCGGTCCACGAGGCCGCGGGCCTCCAACTTGTCGACCATCCGCATCGCCGTGGACGGGTTCACGTCCAGTCCGGAGGCGAGCGCGGCGAGCTTGACGGGGCCTTCGCCGTGCAGGACCACCAGGGTGCGCAGCTGCGGCAGGGTCAGTGTCGGCTCCGTCTCGGCGAGCGCCCGCGCGGAGAGCGCGACGAACAGCCGGGACGCCGTCATGACGGCGGCGGCGACCTCCTCCACGGTCTCGTGCAGATCGTCCGTCGAGCGGTCGGCGGGGGGTCGGGGGTCGCCGTTCTGAGCTTGTCGCACCATACCGCTTTTATACCGTTCTCCCAGGTGGCGGCGGAGGGGGCGGGCGCGCGGGGCGGTGCGCCCGGGGTGTGCCCGCGCTGAGAACCCCCCGAGTACGTTCACACTTCAATCAACAGTTTGTTTATGATCTGCGGGCCGCACCTGCCTGCCTGGAGTTCCTGCATGTCCGTACCACCGTCCCCCGCCACCCCCAGGCCGCACCCGTTGCACGCGCTGCGGGCCACGGCCTTCGCCCTGGGAGCCCTGCTCCTCCTGGTAGGGGTCGGCGTGCTGCTGCACGAGCCGCTGCTGATCCCGCCCCTGGCGGCCAGCGCGGCCCTGGTGCACGGTGCGCCCGGGCTGCCGATCTCCCAACCGCGCAACCTCATCGGTGGCCAGTTGATGTCCGCGGCGATCGGCTTCGGCACCCTCGCCGTGACCGGGAGCACCGGCTGGGGCGCCGCGGTGGCCGCCAGCCTGTCACTCGGCGCCATGATGCTCACCCACCTCTCGCACTCCCCGGCCGCCGCCACGTCCGTCATCGTGGTGCTCCAGGCGCCGCACCCGCTGCCGTTCCTGCCGCTGCTCGCACTGGCCACCGTCCTGCTGGTGGCGATCGGCCTGTTGCCGGGCCGCATAGGGGGCCACCCGGTCCGCTATCCGGTCGCCTGGTGACGCCGCCCCCGGCCCGCCCGCGCCCGGTCCGGTGACCGCGCCCGCTCACCCCTCCCCGGGCCCCGCACGTCGCCGACGTGCGGGGCCCGGTTCGCTTCGGGACGTCCGTCAAACCGCTCTCGGGGCGGGACGGCACAGCGCGGTGTAGCGCTCCTCGTCGTCCGCGCGCGTCCAGCCGCCGGTGCCGGCGTCCGGATCCACGAGGACGAAGCCGTTGTGCCGCAGCTGTTCGCGCAGGCCGTCGGCGGGGAACCGGGTGCCGTCCTGGGGGTCCCCGGTGGGCCGCAGCGTGACCAGTACGGCCTCGGTGTCGCCGGTGTCGGGCTCGCTGTCGAGGCTGGATATCTCCAAGTGCCAGCGCCCGTCACGGGCGAAGGCCGTGGCGCGGAATGCCGCCCGCCGTGCGGGGGCGGTCCGTTCGGTCTCCGTCATGCGTTCTCCGTCATGCGAGGGCGCCCCTCGGTGGGGCGCGTCAGGCGGGAAGGGCGGGGCGGTGCGACGGGCCGGCCGGGGCGGGACCCCGGCCGGCCGTCCGTGTGGAGTCTGACCGCTTTTCCGCGGCTCGCACGGCGAACACCGAGGTAATTCACCCATCTGGCAAGGGAGTTGGGGAAGAGGGCGGACGCGGAGTGTGTCGACCGGGGCGTTCCGAGGGGCAGTTACGGCACGCGGTCGACGGGCGGAAGGTGGCGGGCGACGTCACCCACGCGCTGCTCGTGGGGCGTGCGGGCGTGGCACGATGCCGCGATGACCTCCCACTCGCCCCGGCCCGAGGAATGTCCCGCCGTCCCGCCCGGCGCACCGCCGGGTGCCGTGCCCGCCGTCGTGCCCGCAGGTCGGCTGGCCGGCAGCGAGCAGCCCGTGCTCGCCCTGTCGGCCGGCCGGGTCCTGCGGCCCTGGCGGCACGGCGACGCCGACGTCCTGGTGACGGCCAGTCAGGACCCGGTCATCCGCCACTGGAACCGCCTGCTGGTGGCCACGGCCGAGGACGCCCGCCGGCGGATCGACGGCATGCACCACCGCTGGCGGTCCGAAGCGAGCGCGATCTGGGCCATCGCGCGACCGGACGGCGACGCCGACGGGCTCATCGGCTGGGGCGACATCGACCTGGCGGGCGGCAGCGCGGAGATCCTCTACTGGGCCCTGCCCTCGGCACGGGGCGGTGGTGTGGTGACCGAGGCCGCCCGGCGGGTGAGCCGCTGGGCCCTGGACGACCTCGGTCTGCACCGGCTCCGGCTGTGCCACTCGGTGGCCAACCCGGCCTCCTGTCGGGTCGCGGCCAAGGCCGGGTTCTCCTTCGAAGGCACCATGCGGAGCGCGCTGTTGCACGCCGACGGCTGGCACGACGAGCATCTGCACGCCGTCGTGCGGGGCGACCTCTGACCCGTGGTGCGCGATCCGTTCCGCCGCGGTCCCTCGGGCGGGTGGACCGGGGCGGCGCCTCACCGCAGCACGGTGCCCGACTCCGCTGCCAGCAGGGGCAGTTCGGCGCGGGTCGGGGCGCCCTCCCAGTCGCCGTGCGCGGCAACGGCGAACGCGCCGGTGGTGACGCCCCGCTCCAGGCATGCCGCCGGGCCCGCGCCGTCCAGGAGCGCGGAGAGGTAGCCGGCGACGAAGGCGTCACCGGCGCCCACCGGGTCCACCGCGCGCACCGGGCGCGCCGGACGGTGCGTCTGCCCGTCCGCGGTGCGGACCAGCGCACCGTCCGCACCGAGCTTCACCACGACTTCCGCGACGCCCGACGCCAGCAGCCACTCCGCCCGTGCCGAACGGTCGGCACCGGCGCCTTCGGGCAGGGCCAGCGGCAGTTCGTCGTCGGACGCGATCAGGACGTCCACCCGCGGGGCCCAGGCGCGCAGCACCTCGGCGGCCACCGCCGCACTCCACAGCCGGGAGCGGAAGTTGACGTCGAGACAGACGACGGAGCCGTGCTCGCGCGCCAGGCACAGTGCCCGCTCGGCGGCGGCGCGGGGGCCCGGGCCGAGCGCGGGGGTGATGCCGGTGAGGTGCACCAGCCGCGGCGGGGCGGTCGCGAAGGCCCGTTCCACGGTCTCCGGGGAGAGCCGGGAACCCGCGGACCCGGAGCGGTAGTAGTGCACGCGGGTCGCCTGCGGGAGGCGGGGCTCGAAGAGCAGCAGGCCCGTCGGCGCCCCGGCGTCCACGGCGGCGGCGGAGACGTCCACCGCTTCGGCGCGCAGAGTGCGCAGGACCAGGCGCCCGGCCTCGTCGTCGCCCACGGCGCCGGCCCAGCGCACGGAGTGCCCGAGCCGGGCCAGGCCGATCGCGACGTTGCTCTCCGCCCCGGCCACGGACACCGCCATGGTGCCGCCCAGTTTCAGGGGGCCGCTGCCGCGCAGGGCCACCATCGTCTCGCCGAAGGTCAGTACGGGCCCCGGGCGCGGTCCGCGCGCCGCACCGGCGCCCCCGTGCCGCGTCGCGGGCTGGTCGGCGGTCATGTCGTGCCTCCCGTCTCTTTCGTTGCCCGCACTCTATTTCTGCCGTGCCCGCCCGTGGCTCGGCGGGCGCTCGCAGTCGGTCACCACTCGGCGAACGAGCCGTCCTGGTGCCGCCAGACCGGGTTGCGCCAGGCGTGCCCGGTGCGGTCGGCGGCCCGCACCGCCGCCTCGTCGACGTCGATGCCGAGGCCCGGCCGCTCGGTGCGCAGCAGGGCGCCGCGGTCGAAGCGGAACGGTTCCGGGTCGACGACGTAGTCGAGGAGTTCGGCGCCCCGGTTGTAGTGGATGCCGATGCTCTGTTCCTGGATTAGGAAGTTGGGCGTGGTGAAGGCGAGTTGGAGGCAGGCGGCCAGGGCGATCGGGCCCAGCGGGCAGTGCGGGGCGAGCTGCGCGCCGTACGTCTCGGCCAGGGCCGCGATCCGGCGCAGTTCGGAGATGCCGCCGGCGTGCGAGACGTCGGGCTGGAGGACGGCGACCCCGGCGTGCAGCGGAGCGAGGAACTCCCGGCGGGAGTAGAGGCGTTCACCCAGCGCGAGCGGGACGGAGGAGGCGTTCACCAGGTCCGGGAGCACGTGCGCGTGGTCCGGGAGCACCGGTTCCTCGACGAACATCGGGGCGTACTCGGCGAGCTGCGGCAGCAGGCGGCGGGCGTTGGCGGGGGAGACCCGGCCGTGGAAGTCCAGGCCGAAGTCGTGTGCGTCGCCGAGGACCTGGCGGGCCGTCTCGGCGCGCCGCAGCACGGCGCGGACCTCGGCGGGGGAGGCGACCGGCGTCATCCGCCCGCAGCCGTTCATCTTGACGGCGGTGAAGCCCGCCTCCAGCTGCGCGGTGACCGCGTCGCGCACCTCGGCCGGATCGTCGCCGCCGACCCAGGCGTAGGCGCGGACCCGGTCGCGCACCGGGCCCCCGAGCAGCTGGTGCACGGGGACGCCGTAGTGCTTGCCCTTGATGTCCCACAGCGCCTGGTCCAGGCCGGCGACCGCGGAGGACAGCACCGGACCGCCGCGGTAGAAGCCGCCCTTGGTCATCACCTGCCAGTGGTCCTCGATGCGCATCGGGTCGGCGCCGACGAGGTACTCGGCCAGCACGTCGACCGCCGCCCGGACGGGTTCGGCGCGGCCCTCGACGACCGGCTCGCCCCACCCGACGACGCCCGCGTCGGTCTCCACCCGGACGAACATCCACCGCGGTGGGGCCAGGAACGTCTCGATGCGGGAGATCTGCACGGCGGCCGTCCTTCGGTGCGGTGTTCCACGGGGAGCGGGGCGTGAACGAGGTGCACGGGAGGGTGATTATTCCCCCGCCCGGCGTCTGCCGTGCGCACGATCCGGGCCACGAGCGGCGAGCCGTGGCGGCCCGGGACACCGGCCGGCGGCGGAAGGATGACGGAAGTCTGACGTCCCGCCGCGGTGCGGCCCGCGGCCGGGCGGGCGGCCGTACGGTCGGGACATGCTGATCCTGGTCACCGGAGGGGCGGGCTTCATCGGCTCGCACCTCGTCACCGCGCTCACCGGGGCCGGACACGCCGTGCGCGTGCTCGACGCCCTGTTGCCCGCCGCCCACCGCACCGCACCGTCCCGCCCCGACGGGGTGGACTGGCGGCACGCCGACGTCCGCGACGAGGAGGCCGTCGCCGGTGCGCTGCGCGGGGTCGACGCCGTCTGCCACCAGGCCGCGATGGTCGGGCTCGGCAAGGACTTCGCGGACGCCCCCGCCTACGTCGGCTGCAACGACCTGGGCACCGCCGTCCTGCTGGCCGGGATGGCCGCGGCCGGCGTGCGCCGCCTGGTGCTGGCCAGCTCCATGGTGGTCTACGGGGAGGGCCGCTACGCGTGTCCGCGGCACGGCGTCGTGCGGCCCGGGCCGCGTCGCGTCGCGGACCTGGAGGCGGGCCGCTTCGAACCGCCGTGCCCGACGTGCGGCGCACCGCTCGCCCCCGACCTGGTGGACGAGGACGCACCGACCGACCCCCGCAACGTCTACGCCAGTACGAAACTCGCCCAGGAGCACCTGGCCGCCGCGTGGGCCCGGGCGACCGGCGGACGGGCCGCGGCCCTGCGCTACCACAACGTGTACGGCCCCGGCATGCCGCGCGACACGCCCTACGCGGGCGTCGCCTCGCTCTTCCGCTCCGCGCTGGCGAACGGCGCCGCGCCCCGGGTCTTCGAGGACGGCGGGCAGCGCCGGGACTTCGTGCACGTGCGGGACGTCGCCGCGGCCAACCTCGCGGCCCTGACCGGGGTCGACGGGCTGCCGCAGGGCACCGTCCGGGCGTACAACGTCGGCAGCGGCGAGCCGCACACGGTGGGGGAGATGGCCGCCGCGCTGGCCGACGCCCACGGCGGACCGACGCCGGTCGTCACGGGGGAGTACCGGCTCGGCGACGTCCGCCACATCACCGCCTCCGCGCACCGGCTGCGCACCGAACTCGACTGGCGGCCGCGAGTCGGGTTCGCGGCGGGCATGGCGGAGTTCGCGGCGGCGCCCCTGCGCGCGGGCGGCCCGCCCGGGGCCGCGACGTCAGCGAACCGTAAGGGTGCAAAGCCCCTTTCGCACCCTTTGGGCTCGTAGGGTGAGTGCGGTGAACGAGCCCTCCCCCTCCCGTCCGCCGGTGGACGTCGTACTGCCCTGCCTCGACGAGGCCGCGGCCCTGCCGTGGGTGCTGGACCGGATCCCGCCGGGCTGGCGGGCGATCGTCGTCGACAACGGTTCCACCGACGCCTCCGCGGCCGTTGCCCGCCGGCTCGGCGCCCACGTCGTCCACGAGCCGCGCCGCGGCTTCGGCGCCGCCTGCCACGCCGGCCTGACCGCCGCGACCGCCGACGTCGTCTGCTTCTGCGACTGCGACGCCTCCCTCGACCCCCAACTCCTGCCGGGGATCGCCGGTCCGGTCCTCGACGGCACCGCCGACCTGGTCCTGGGCCGCCGCCGACCCACCACGCCCCGCGCCTGGCCGCTCCACGCCCGCCTCGCCAACCTGGAGTTGGCGCGACTGATCAGGCGGCGCACCGGACTGCGCCTGCACGACCTCGGACCGATGCGGGCCGCCCGCCGCGAGGCCCTGCTCGCCCTGGACCTCACCGACCGGCGTTCCGGCTACCCGCTGCAAATGGTGGTCCGGGCCGCGGACGCCGGCTGGCGGGTGCGCGAGACGGACGTGCCCTACCACCCGCGCACCGGACGCTCGAAGGTCACCGGTACCTGGCGCGGCACCTGGCACGCGGTCCGTGACATGCGCGGGGTGCTCGCCGAGCCGCCCGCCACCGCCCCGGTGGGAGCCGCGCAGGCGCCCGGAGCCGGACGATGAGCGCGCGGCTCCCGGTGCCGGGACCGGCCACGCTCCTGGTCATCGCCAAGGAACCGGTGCCGGGCCGGGTCAAGACCCGGCTCACCCCGCCCTACACGCCCCGGGAGGCGGCCACCCTCGCCGAGGCCGCCCTCGTCGACACCCTGCACACCGTGTCCCGGACCCCCGCCCGACGGCGCGTGCTGGTCCTCGACGGCCGCCCCGGCCCCTGGCTCCCGCCGGGCTTCGACGTCGTGCCGCAGTCGACCGGCGGCCTCGACGACCGCATCGCCGCCGCCTTCGCCCACTGCGGCCCAGGAACAGCCCTCCTGGTCGGCATGGACACCCCCCAGATGACCGCCGACCTGCTGGCGGGGGTCGGCGGGGACGACGACCACGACGCCTGGTTCGGGCCGGCGGCCGACGGCGGGTTCTGGGCGCTCGGCCTCGCGGACCCGGCCCGCGCCGCGGCCCTGGTGCGGGGCGTGCCGATGTCCACCGACCGCACCGGGGAGCTCCAGCGGCACCGGCTGGTCGCGGCCGGGCTGACGGTGCGTGACCTGCCGGTGCTGCGCGACGTGGACACCGCCGCCGACATCGCCCCGGTCGCCGCCCGCTGCCCGCCCGGCTCGCGGTTCGCCGCCGCCGTCCGCACGCTCGCCGGCGTCGCGCGGTGAAGGGCGCCGCCCGCACCGGAACCGTCGTCACCGCCGCCCTCCTCGTCCTCCTCACCGCCGTCGTCGTCGCCACCCTCCAGGCCGGTGACGGCCAGAGCGCCCCGGGCCGCATCCTGGTCGGCTACGCCCTGGCCTGGGGCCTGTTCGCCGCCGCCGCGCGTGCCGTGCGCTCCGTCCCGGTGCGCGCGGCCACCCCACTGGTCCTGGTCGGTGCCGCCGCCCTCGCACTGGCCGGGCTCGCCGCCCCACCGCGCACCAGCACCGACATGTACCGCTACGCCTGGGACGGGCGTGTCCAGGCCGCCGGGACCTCCCCCTACGCCCACCCGCCCGCGGCCCCCCAACTCGCCCCGCTGCGCGACGCATGGCTCTTCCCCACGGCCCGCCCCTGCACCGGCTGGGGACTCACCCGCACCGACGACGGGCTCTGCACCCGCATCAACCGCCCCACGGTCCCCACCGTCTACCCGCCGCTCGCCGAGGGCTGGTACCTCGCGGTGCACGCCCTCTCCCCGCCGGACAGCCGCCACAAGCCGCTCCAAATCGGCGGCGCCGTCGTGGCGTTCGCGACCACCGTCGCCCTGCTCGCCGTAATGCGCCGCCGCGGCGACCCCCGCCGGGCCCCGCCCCGCGCCGCCCTGTGGGCCTGGTGCCCGGCCGTTCCCTTCGAGGCGGTCAACAACGCCCACATCGACGCCCTCGGCGTCCTGTTCACCGTGCTCGCCCTCGGCACCGCCACCGCCGGGGCCCGCCGCGGCGTCCTCCTCGGGGCCGCGACCGCCGTGAAACTGCTGCCCGTCCTGGCTCTGCCCGGGGCCCTGTCCGGCCAGCGCGCCCCGGCACGGGTCGTCCGGGTGGTGGTCCCCCTCCTCGTGACCGTCGCCCTCAGCTACCTGCCGTACGTCGTCCTCTCCGGCAAGGCCGTCCTGGGCTACCTGCCCGGCTACCTCCACGAAGAGGGCTACGCACCCGGCGACGTGCGCCGCTTCGTCCTGCCGCGGCTGCTGCTGCCGGACGCCGCCGCGGCGGTGACCGCCGGCGTGCTGCTCGCCGCGCTGGCGCTGTCCGTCTGGTGGCGCGGCGACCCCGCCCGCCCCTGGCGCGGCGCCCTCCTGGTGACCGGTACGGCGCTGCTGCTGTTCTCGCCGAACTACCCCTGGTACGCCCTGCTCGTCGTCGGCCTCGTCGCCCTGGACGGCCGCGTCGAGTGGCTGGCGGTCCCCCTCGCCGGCGCAGTGCTCTACCTGGGCGGACCGACGCTGCCGGGCTTCCCCCTCCAGGCGTTGACGTACGTCCTCGCCGCCCTGGCCGTCGTGACCGGGGCCGTCCTGCGCAGCGATGCCGCCCGGCACCGGTTGCCCAGGCCGACCCGGCGGCGGGCCCCGGGGCGGCCGGCCGACTGACCACGGCCGGCCGGCCTTGCCGATCCGCCCCGTTCAGGACTCCTCGTCGTCCCACAGCGGGTGCTCGCGCCGCGCCCAGGCCCGCGAGGCGTAGCCGGAGCGCAGGGCGCGGCGGGCCTCCGGGTCGCGGGCGGCCAGCACCACGTGACCGAGGACGAGGACGCCGACGAACAGCGCGGTCCAGTCGTGCACGAACGTCGCCCCGGTCCGCCACGGCACGGGCACCACACGCGGGAACCACAGCATCAGACCGGTCCCGACGAGGACCAGCGCGGCACCGGCGACCAGCGCCGCGTACGCCTTCTGCCCGGCGTTGAACTTCCCCGAGGGACCGCGCCGCCCCCGCAGGGCCGCCCGGATCCAGCCGCGGTCGTACGGCGCGAACCGGTTCAGCCGGCCCAGGTCGGCGCGCAGCGCCCGCGAGGCCAGACCGACCAGCAACGGCACCGGCAGGGCCAGGCCCGCCCACTCGTGCACGGTCACCACCAGCCGCCGGCGGCCGACGAGTTCGGCCAGCGACGGCACGTACAGACAGGCCGCGGTGACCAGCAGGACGCCCATCAGCGCCGCCGTGATCCGGTGCACCCACCGTTCCGCGCCGGTGAACCGTCGCAGCCTCCCGGCCGCCCGCACCGGGGCCGCGGGCTCAGCCGACGGGGACATCGTCGCGCCCGTTCGACCGGCCCACCCAGGCGTCCACGTCATACCCGTACCGTTCCCAATAGCCGGGCCGGACCCGGTCGGTGACCGTGATGCCGGACAGCCACTTCGCCGACTTGTAGAAGTACATCGGTGCCGCGTACAGCCGGACCGGGCCGCCGTGCGCGTCGGTCACCGGGCGGTCCGCCATCTCGTAGGCGACCAGCATGTCCGGCCGCCGGGCCTGCGCCAGGGTCAGGCTCTCGCTGTACACCCCGTCGAAGCAGGTGAAGTGCACCGCCGCCGCGCCCGGTGCCACCCCGGCCGCGGCGAGCAGGTGGGACAGCGACACCCCGGTGAACGGCGTCCGCGGAACCCGCCAGCCGGTGACGCACTGCACGTCCCGCACCAGCCGGGTGCGCGGCATCCGGCGCAGCTCCGCCAGCGTGTACACCGCGGGACGCGCGACGAGCCCGTCCACCGTGAGCCGGTAGTCGGCGGGGGACCGGTGCGGCACGGAGGGCGCCACCGAGTAGAAGCGGAATCCACCGGCGCCGGGCAGCACGCCCGTGAGGCCGGTGGGGTCCTCGTCCCGTACCGCCCCGAGCGCTCGGCTCACCGCGTCCTGCAAGGGTGCCCCGGTCGCCACTCCCACGGCGCCCAGACCGAGCATCCCCAGGACCAGCCGTCGTCCGACGGGCGTGTCTCGTCTCTCTCCGACCATGCGGCCCAGCAGAGCACCATCCGGGGGCCGCCGACCAGCCCGCACGCCCCGATGTCAGCGATCCGTAAGACCCGTCAGCGCCGCCCACCGGGGGCGCGGCGTCAGCGACGGCGTCGGAACACCAGCAGCCGCAGCACGACGAAGCGCACCACGGTCACCAGCGCGAAGCTCGGCACCAGCACCGCGACCTCGGCCGCCGTCGGGGCGGTCGGCCACCGGTGACGGAGCAGCAGGACCGCGCCCGACGTGGTCGCGTAGGCCACGACGAAGAGCGCGCCCGCAGTCAGGTGGGCCCGCAGGACCCGGGCGGTCGAACCGCGGAAGGTCAGCCGCCGGTTGGCCTCCGTGTTGAGGACGGTGACGACGAGGAGGGACACGAGGTTGGCGGACAGCGGCGGCCACCAGCGCCGCAACGCCCAGTACGCCAGGGCCTGGGCGACCGTCGAGGCCAGCCCGATCACGACGAACCAGCCGACCTCCCTGCCCAGCGCGCCGCGGCCGGGCCGGGCGGAGGCGGAGGCGGTGGCGGACCGTGCGCGGGGTTTTCGCACCGCACCATGATGCGGCCGCGCCCGCACGAGCGGGCGCGCCGCGCGGGGCGGCGGTTCGCCCGTTCGACTGGTGCCGGCCCGGCACGGGCGCGTCGGACCGGGCCGGCGCAGGTCGGGACCAAAGCCCCTACGCGCCGGGCATGATCGTCGGTTGCATGGCTGCCCACGACGCTTTTGTCGTTCCGCCCCCTCGGATTGGGACTTCCATGAGCCATGTCTCCAGACGGCGCCTGCTCGCCGTCGCCCCGGTCGCCGGACTCGCCGCGGCCGTTCCCGCCGCCCTCGCCACCGCCGGCACCGCGGCCGCCGCCCCCGCCCGGCCGGCTGCCGCGCCGCGCACGGCGGCCGCCCGCCCGCTGCAAGAGGTCACGGACGCTTGGGGGAGGTGGATGGCCGCGGAACGCTTCCCCGCCTCCCGCGGCTGCCGGTTCACCGCCTCCACCGACTACGGAACGCGGAGCGAACTGGCCGACTACCACCGGCACCAGGTCGGCGCGGAGTACCGCGGCATCACCTACGACCCCAAGGCCCCCTCGCCCGTACCGGGCCAGGTCAGCTCCGTGACCACCAACTACCGCAACGGGTCGACGGTCGAACAGGTCGTCACGTACAAGCAGAGCAAGACCACCGAGCAGGACCTGCGGATCTCGGTGACGGAGTCCTTGAAGATCGGCGTCACCGTGGAGGTCTCCGCCGAGATACCGGCCGTCGCCAAGGTCAGCGAGACCACCTCGATCGAGACCAACCTCTCCTCGACGCAGGAGTTCACGCACAAGGAGACGCAGAACTGGAGCGTCGACCTGCCGCTGCGGATCCCGCCGAAGTCGCTCATCGAGGCGTCGCTCGTGGTCGGCACCCAGAGTTACGACATCGACTGGACGGCCACCGTGGACCTGGTGGGGAGGGTGGCGATCTGGTTCGAGGAGAAGATCGACCTCAACCACGACGGTGACTACCACTGGCTCTGGTTCGTCCCCGTCGAGGAGGTGTTCCGCGACTGCCGCGCCCACGGCATCGTCGACACCAGCGGTTACGAGATCACCGCGGCCGGCGTGCAGGGCTTCGCGCGCGGGAAGTTCGGCGGCGGCCAAGGCACGTCCCTCAACGTGAACGTCGTCCAGCAGGACCTCGCCGGGCGCGCGCGGCGCAGCGCACCGCGGACCGTCCCGGTACCGCTCGGCCAGGACGGCGCGAAGGCCATCCGCGCCGGCCGCTGACCGGCCGCACCCCGCCGCTGCACCGGCCGCACCCCGCCGCTGCACCGGCCGGACCCCGCCGCGTCAGCCGCGCCAACTGCCGCTGTTCCAGGAGGGGAAGGAGCCCCGCCGGTGATCCGGCGGGGCTCCTTCCGTGCGCACGGCGGGTCAGGGGCGCTGCGCGGGGGTGCGCACGGCGCCCTCGCCACCGGCGAGTTGCCACTCGTGGTGGAGCGGACCGAGCGGAACGCTCCGTTCGAAGACCGGCGTGCCGAAGACGTCCAGGTGCGCCCGGAGGGCGCCGGAGAGGTCGACGCCGCCGTACGCCGCCCACTTCCCGACCGCCGAGCCCGTGCCGTTCGAGGCGCCGGTGGCCGTGCCGGACACCTCGGCGCGCAGGTACGGGGCCAGCGTGCCGGTCACGCCGACGCTGCCGTACAGGCCGACGCTCGCCTCCGCGCCCAGTGCGGCCTTCACCCGGCCGGCCGCCGTCGCGGTCGCCGTCAGCGGGGTGCCGTGCAGGTCGGCCCGGGCGAGCGGCGTCCAGCCCTTGGCCCGGCTGTAGGAGCCGCCGACCCGGAACTGGCCCCGCACGTCCTGTTTCACGTCGACACTCACCGTGCCGTCGGCGTCGACCTGGAGGTAGCAGGTCAGGTCGAGGTTGACCACGACCGGCACCACGCCGACCTGGACGACGGGGTCGGCGTGCAGCTTGGCGAACGGCACCCGCACCGGTTGGCCGTCCGGCGTGGAGGCGGCCGCCCGGCCCTTGAGTTCCCACTGCGAGGCCCAGTCACCGGCCAGGCTCACCGAGGCGGTGCCCGGGGTGCCGGTGGTGGTGCCCTGGCCGTCGTAGGAGAAGTCGACCTCGGGCGAGAGTTGGACGAAGCCCGTGGCCGACGCGTCGACGGTGCCCGCCGGCGTCTTCACCGTGGGCAACGCGGCGCGCACGTCAACCCGCAGGCTGCCGAGCGGCAACTGCGCGCCCGCCGGCCCGAAGTGCACGGTGCCGTTCTTCGCCCAGGACACCTTGACGTTCGGGGTGAGCGGCTCGACCCGCATCGTGGCGGGATCGACCGGGACCTGGCCCTTCGCCGTGGCGCCGCCGAGCAGCGCGCCCAGGGTGGCGGGGGCGGTCTTGACCTCGGTGCCCCGTGCGGTGGTGCCGACCACCTCGGTCACCTTGGCCAGGGCGCCGCGGGGCGCGCCGGGGACAGGGGCGCTGGCGAGCACGTCGCCGACCGCAACCGCGGCCGGCCGGTGGGGAGTCGACCCCTGCTCGTGGTCCGCGCCCCGGCCGCCGTGCTTCCCCTGCCGTTCGCCGTGGTTGTCCTTGCCGGTGCCCTTCGGCGGGGTGCCGGCGGCCGGCCCGGCGATGACGGCCCGGCCGCGCGCGGCGTCGAACGCGACGATCTTCAGCGGGGACTTGGCCGCCGGACGGTGGCCCGTCCCCGGCTTCGCCACGGCGCTGGGCGTCCCGGCGCCGGCCGGCGCGGGGGCCACGGCGAGCGGGGCCTGCGCGTCCGCGTCCTCGGCGGCGGTCACCGGCCCGGCACTGTCGCTCCTGCCTGCTGCGGTGCCGGAGGACCCGTTCGCACAACCGCTGACGACGAGCAGGGACGTGACGGTGAGCGCCGGTAAAACGGCGTATCTGATGGACTTGCGCACTGTTGGTTCCTCGGGAGCGTGGCGGGGGGCGGCCGAAGGGAGGAAGCACTCCGGCCGGGCGGTTACCCGCAGGTAATGATTGGCATGATCGTGCCACGTGTCATACGCGCACAGAGCCGGATAACCGGCCACATGGTGATGATCTGGATCACATCGGTGACGGCCCGCCGACCCCTGCTCCGGGGTGGCGAGCGCGTCCGCGCGCGGTGCCAGGGGCAGCGGCAGCGGGTGCGGATCCGGCGAAGGTGCCGTCCGGCGCCGGAAGCGCACGCCGGCGGGACGGTGGCCGAAACGGCCGCCCGGAGTCTCGCGTCGAGCCCCTGCGCGGTGCACGCGGTCGGACCCGAGGCGGTGCGTCTACGTGCCGCGGCGCTGCGGAAACGCGGCCTCGATCCGCGGGACTGATTCCCTTAGCCGGGGCCCGACCGGAGAATTACTAGAAGTGTCGGCCGGAGCCCGAAAATCGCCTACTGTGCACGGCTGAATAGTTGCGTGGTGAGGTAGGTCACCGCAAAGGGTGGAACCGGTGGCAGGCGTGCGCCATCGCGTGCGATAGCGATTGGCAAAAAATGTTCTACGGGCCCGTCACGGGTGATTCGGCACTTCGGACATGACATAGCATCAGTGCGCCAAGCAACCAGTCCAGAAAGCCGTGCGGAAGCGTCCCTGACCGGGATCGCCCGCACCCGCTGCGACTGTCCCCACACCATGAGCTGGTGCCGCACACCCCGCGGTACCGGTTCTTCTGAATGCGAAAAACAGGAATGCAATGCCCGTTCAACAATTAACGGACCTCATACGCTTCGTGCGTCGCAACTCGCCCTTCTATCGCGAGCTCTACGCCGACCTTCCGGACCGGGTGGCCGAGCTGACGGACTTGCCGGTCGTCCCGCACGACGCATTCTGGCGAGCCAACACACCGCGCGACAACGGACTATTGACCGGACCGCTCGACGAGGCGGTGGTTTTCAAGAGCGGCGGCACCACCGGCGCGCCGAAGTTCTCCGTCTATACCCGAGAAGAATGGCGGGAATTCACCGAGGCGTTCGGCAGCGGACTCGTCGAAGCCGGCCTCCGCCCCGGCCACCGGGTCGCCGACCTCTTCTACGCCGGTGAGCTCTACGCCAGCTTCACCTTCGTCCTGGACGCCCTCCACCGGGCCCCCGTCGCCAACGTCCGGCTGCCGATCGGCGGCGGCGCACCGTTCGCCTCGACCGTGCACACGCTGGCCGAGTTCGACGTCGACGTCATCGCCGGCACCACGACGACGCTCTGCGGCCTGGCCGACCACCTCGTGCGCAACGACCGCCAACTCCCCGACGTGCGCCTGCTGTTCTTCGGCGGCGAGGGACTGTTCGAGGACCAACGGCCGCTGCTCCGCCAGGCGTTCCCGAACGCGGAGGCCCGGTCCATCGGCTACGCCGGCGTCGACTCCGGGCTGCTCGGAGTGGCCGTCCCGGGGGCCGACCCCCGCGTCCACCGCGCGTTCACCCCGCACACCGTCGTGGAGATCCTCGACGAGCACACCGGCGAGCCGGTCACCCGCGACGGCGTCGCCGGCCGCATCGTCGTGACGGACCTGCGCCGGCGGCTGATGCCGATCGTCCGCTACCCGGTGGGCGACCGCGCGGAGTGGACCGACGCCGCCGCCGGGCACTTCCGCATCCTCGGCCGGGCCGAGGAGGGCGTGCGCATCGGCGCGGTGTCCCTCTACACCCAGGACGTGCACGACCTGGTGCGCGCCGCCGACCCCACCGGTCAAGTGCTCGGCACCCAACTGGTGGTGCGCCGCTGGGACGGCCGGGACGGACTCGTCCTGCGGCTGGCCGTCGCCGGCGACCCGAGCACCGGTGACGACGCGGACGCCGGCGGCCTCGGACACCTGGCCGCCGCCATCGCCAAGGAGATCCTCGCGGCCCGCCCGATGTACGCCGCGGAGGTCGACGCCACACGCATCCATCCGCTGGCCGTGGAGTGGGTGCGGCACGACGAACTGGTCGTCAACGCCCGGACCGGCAAGCTGATGCGGGTCATCGACGAACGGCCGCACTCATGACCGCGACCCCGGCCCCGCGCCGGCTTCCCGTGGTCCTGCGCAACCGGGCCTTCGGCGCCGTCTGGGTCGCCCAGGTCCTCACCCAGGCCGCCGGCCGGATGTTCCAGGTCGGCGTGGTGTGGTGGCTGGTCGGCCACGCCGTCGACGGCGCCGGGGACCGCGGTCTCGCCTCGGGGGTGTTCCTCGCGGTGAGCACGCTGCCCGCGGTGGCGCTCGCGCCCCTGGTGGCCTCGATCATCGCCCGCTGCCCGCACCGCACGGTGCTGGCGTCGGCCGCCGCCGTGGCGGGCCTGGTGGCCGCCGCCACCGCCGGTTGGACGCACCTCGGTTCGCCGCCGATGGCGGTCGCCTACGGGGCCGCGCTGCTGCTGGCGGGCTGCCAGGCCCTGTTCGACCCCTGCCTGACCACCTCCGTCCCGGAACTGGTCGACGACGCCGACATCGAGGCCGCCACCGGCTTCGAACTCGCCACCCAGTCCCTCGCCGGTCTGGCCGGCGGGCTCCTCGGGCCGCTCGTGGTGGACGCCTGGGCGCTGACCGGCATCGTCGCCGGCTGCGCCGGCGCCTACCTGGTCGCCGCCGCCCTGGTGGCCGTGACCCGTTTCCCCCGCGCCACCACGGCGCCGGCGGGCACCGCAGCGGCCGACACCGCACCACCGCGCCGGACGCTCCGTCAGATCCTGGCGGACCACCCGTTCATCCGGCGCGTGCTGCTCTGCTTCGCCGCGGTCAACGTCTTCTCCACCGCCCTCTACGTTGTCATGCCCCTGTACACCCGGGCGGTGCTGCACGCCCACGGTTCCACCGCCGCCGCCCTGGAAACCGCACTCGGCATCGGCACCCTGCTCGGCTCGTTCACCGGCGCACGGCTGCCGGGTTCGGCCACCACCGTCGGCGGGGCCTGTCTGGCACTGCTGGCCGTGGCCCTCGGGACGCCCGGCCTGTTCGCGGACCGGTCGGTGGCCGTCGCCGCCCTGATCGTCGCCGGCTGGTGCGTGGGGGCGATCGGCGTGCGGTTCGTCGCGCTCTTCCAACGCCTGGTCCCGGCCGCCGACAAGCCCGGCTTCTTCGCCGTGATGCAGGCCCTGCTCGGCGCGACCTTCCCGCTGTCCTCCCTCGTCTTCGGCGCGCTCGGCGACCACCTGTCACCGCAGACCCTGTGCCTGCTCCAGGCCGTCGGAGTGCTCCCGCTCGCCGCGGCCCTGTGGTCGATCGGGCGACGCGCGGACGCCCCCGCCGAGGCCGTCGACCGCGCCGCCCCGGCCGCGTCCGGGACGCGATCCGCCCCGGCCGCTTCCGCCGCCGGCGCAGCACTGGAGGAGGCCCGATGACCACCACGATCCGCCCCGCCGCACCCCAGGACATCGCCGAACTGCGGCAGTTGTACTTCGAGGTGTACGGCCACGGCTACCCGGTGGCCCTCGGCAGCGACCCGACCGAGATGCACCGCCTGATCACCGACCCGCACAGCCACTGGCTCATCGCCCGCCGCACCGACACCGGTGAACTGGCCGGCTCCGTGGTCGTGCAGACCGACCCCGGCAACCGCGTCGGCAAACTCGTCGGCCTCGCCGTCCACCCGCGCCAACGCCAGTGCGGCCTCGCCGGCCGGCTGACCGGTGCGGTCACCGCCGACGCCCTCGCCGCCGGCACCCTCGACTCCATCCACACCACCGTCCGCATGGTCACCCAGGCCCCGCAACGCGTCGTCGCCCGCAACGGGTACCGGCCGCTGGGCCTGCTGCCCAACGCCGCCGACGTCTCCGGCTGCGAGACCCTGGCGCTGTTCGCCTGCCACGCCGAAGGCGTCCTCGAACGCCGGGAGCGGGTGACCGTCGTGCCCCGGGCCGTCATGCCCCTGCTGGACGCGGCCGAGGAGAGCATCGGCATCCCCTGCGCCGCGGTCCTGCCGGCCGACGCCACGGACCTCGACGCGGCCCCGCCGCTCCCGGGCGGCGGCGCGGGCACACCCCCGGGCGGCCTCCTGACGGCTCCCGCCCGTCCCGCCACCCGCACCCCCATCGAGGTGATCAGCGCACCCGGCTTCGTCCGCCGGCGCTTCCGCGAGCTGTTCCCCGACCCCGCGGGCGCCTACTCCCCGCTGCGCACCCCGAACACGGTGCTGACGACCCCGGACGGCGCGTTCGAGATCTACGCCGACCTCGACCCGGCGGCCAGCAGCTGCGCCCTGGTCGCCGTGCACCCCTACCCGGCGGCCGCCGCCCGGGCCCTCGACTCCCTGATGACCGCGCTCACCCGGGCCGGCGCCGACTACGTCGAGACGCTGGTGCCCCTGGCCGACACCGCCGGGCTGCACGCCTTCCTGGCCGCCGGCTTCGTCCCCAGCGCCAGCTACCCGGCCATGCGCCGGGTCGGCGACCGCTTCCACGACTACGTCGTGCTCTCCCGCACCGACCGGCAGATCGACTTCCGCACCACGGCCGTCAGCCCGCTGGTCCAGCCCTACCTGAACGCCTACCTGACCACGTGGGCGTCGACCTACCTGCCCCACCACGAGGTTGTCCTGTGAACCCGCATCTCGCCCCCGTAGAGGTCCCCGACCCGACGGCCCTCGCCAGCGTCCAACGCCTCTGCGACCTCCCGTCGCCCTACACCACCGGACCCGAGGCCGACGCCCTGTTCGCCGACGCGATGGCCGAGTCGCACGCCTGGCACGCCGACCGCTCCCCGCTATTCCGGGCCCTCCTCGACGACGCCCCGGAGGTCCCGGCGCCCACCGTCGGCGCGCGGACCCGCACCCCGCTCCTGCACGCCAACTTCTTCAAGCGCCACGAGGTGCTCTCCGTCCCGCGCGAAGAGGTCTTCCTGCACCTCACCTCGTCCGGCACCACCGGCCAGAAGTCCCAGATGTTCTACGACCGGTGGACCATCCGCGCCGCCCAGCGCATGGTGGCCCGCATCTTCGACCACTACGGCTGGATCACCCCCGACCAGCCCGTCAACTACCTCCTCTACAGCTACGAACCCGCGCCCGAGGTGCGCCTGGGCACCTCCTTCACCGACAACTACCTCTGCGACTTCGCGCCCGCCCGGCACACCACCCACGCCCTGCGGCACACCGGCACCGGCACCGGCCACGCCTTCGACGTGCGCGGCTGCATCGACGCCCTCCGGCGCTACGCCGAGGACGGGCTGCCGGTCCGGATCCTGGGGTTCCCGGCCTTCCTGCACTTCACCCTGGAACGGATGCGCAGCGCCGGCATCCCGCCGCTGCAACTGCCGCCGGACTCCCTGGTGCTCCTCGGCGGCGGCTGGAAGGGCCACGCCGACCGGCAGATCGCCAAGGAGGAGTTCTACGACGGGGTGACCCGGCAACTCGGCATCCCCCCGGAGCGGATCCGGGACACCTACGGTTCGGTCGAGCACTGCGTGCCGTACGTCGAGTGCACCCACCACCGCCTGCACGTGCCGGTCTGGTCCCGGGCCGCGGTCCGTGACACCCGCACCCTGCAGCCCCTGCCGTACGGCCGACCCGGCTATCTCCACCTGGTCTCCCCGTACATCACCTCCGTCCCGGCGCAGAGCGTCGTGATGGGCGACCTGGCCTCGCTGCACCCCGGGGACGCGTGCCCCTGCTCCCTGGACACCCCGTGGTTCACGATCCTCGGCCGCGCCGGGGTGAGCCGCAACCGCAGCTGCGCGGTGGCCGCCGCCGAACTCCTGAAGGGCATGTGATGACGACCCGACTCCACTACTGGCAGGGCGCGTTCATCGACGACGCCGAGGCGGCCGAACGCCTCACCACCCTGCCGGACCTGGTCGCCCGCACCCTGGCGGAGCCGCTGTCCACCGAAACGGTCCTGCTCGCCTGCGACACCGTCAGCCGCGCCCTGCACCAGCCGCACGGCGACCTCCACGCCCGCCTCCTCGCCCACCTGACCGACCCCGACGGCGCCGCGCCGACCGACCCCGAGGAGGCCGCCGCCACCCTCGCCGAGATCGCGGACGCCCTCGCCCGGCCGGCCCTGGAACGCAAGCTCCGGCGCGAACTCGGCGGACCGCGCCCGGAACGCCTCACCCGTCCCGACGCCCGCGAGACCACCTACGAGGCGTGGGCCCCGGTGGGCCTGCTCGTCCACATCGCCCCCGGCAACGCGGCGGCGGTCGCGTCGCTGAGCGTCGTCGAGGGCCTCCTCGCGGGCAACGTGAACGTCCTCAAGACCAGCAGCGGCGACACCGCACTCGCCCCGCACCTGCTCGCCGAACTGGCCGCCGCCGACCCCACCGGGGCCCTCGCCCGCCGGATCGTCGCCCTGCGCTTCCCCTCCAGCCGCCAGGACCTGATGCGGCTGATGTGCGCGCCCGCCGACGCGGTGGCGGTCTGGGGCGGCGAGGACGCCGTGCAAGGGGCCGCGGCCCTCGTCCCGCCCGGCTGCCGGCTCGTCGAATGGGGCCACAAGATCTCGTTCGCTTACCTGACCCGCGACGCCCGCACGGACCGGACCGCCCTCACCGAGCTCGCCGCCGACGTCTGCCGCGCCGAGCAGCAGGCGTGCTCCAGCCCGCAGGTCGTCTACCTGGACGCCGAACCGGACGACGACACCACCACCGCGGCCACCACCCGCGACGAACTCTTCGCCTTCGCCGAGGAGTTCGCCGCCGTGCTGGCCGAGGTGTCCGCGAAGACCCCCGGCCCGAACGGCGACCCCGACGGGGCGGACGCGGCGGCCGGCGCCGACCTGGCCCGCGCGGCCGAGCGGGCCGAGGTCACCACCACCGAACTGGTCGCCCGGGCCGAACAGCACCTCGGCCTGACCAAGGTGATCGCCGCCGACGACGGGAGCTGGCGGGTCTTCGCCGACACCCGCCCGGCGCTCACCGCATCCCCGCTGCACCGCACCGTCTGGATCAAACCCCTGCCCCGCCGCGACGTCGTCGCCACCCTGCGCCCCATGCGCCGCTACCTCCAGACCGCCGCGGTGGCCGGCACCCCCGCCGACGTCGCCCAGATCTCCCGCACCCTCCTCACCGCCGGCGTCCAGCGGATCACCCCGCTCGGCTCCATGCTCGACGGCTACCACGGCGAACCCCACGACGGCGTCTACGCCCTCCAGCGCTACAGCCGCCGGGTGAGCGTCCGCGCCCCGCACGCCGCGTTCGCCACCACGCCCTGCCTGGACGAGCTGATCGCCCCCGCCGCCCCGCCCGCGGCACCCACCGGCCCGCTGATGGACAAGGCGGCGGCCCAGGCCCAACTGGCCACCCTGGCACCGGAACACGCCCAGCTGTACTTCCGTAGCGGCGGAACCACCGGCGCCCCGGCCCTGTCCGTCTTCACCTGCGACGACTACGACACGCAGATGCGCGCCTCGGCGCACGGCCTGCTCGCCGCGGGCTTCGACCCGGCCCACGACCGCGCCGCCAACCTCTTCTACTGCGGCGACATGTACGGCAGCTTCATCAGCTTCTTCTCCATCCTCGAACGCCTGGGCGCCACCCAGATCCCGATGGCCGCCGGCCCCGACCACGAGGCGATAGCCCAGGCCCTCGTCACGTACCGGGTGGACACCGTCTTCGGCATGCCGTCGTACCTGTGGCAGCTCTTCCACACCCAGGGCGAGCGCCTACGCGCCTACGGCGGCATCCGCAAGGTGTTCTACGGCGGCGAGCACTTCACCGGCGAACAGCGGCGCATCCTCACCGAAACCTTCGGCGTGCAGGTCATCCGCTCCGCCGCCTACGGCAGCACCGACCTGGGCCCGCTCGGCTACCAGTGTAGCCACGCACAGGGCACCGAACACCACGTCCTGACCGACCTCCACACCCTGGAGATCCTCGATCCGCAGGAGGACCGCCCCGTGCCCGCGGGCCAGCCGGGACGCCTCGTCTTCACCACCCGCACCCGGGCGGGCCAGCGCCTGGAGCGCTACCAGATCGGCGACCTGGGCCGGGCCGTCGCCGGGGTGTGCCCCTGCGGCAGCCACACCCCGCGCATCGAACTCCTCGGCCGGTACGGCGAGGTTTTCCGCATGGGCACGTACCACTTCAACTACCGCCGCTTCACCCAGGTCGCCGAGGAACACCTCGGGTACCGCGGCGAGTTGCAGCTCGTACTGTCCAACGAGGCCGGCCGCGAACACCTCACGGTCCGCCTCGACGCCCACTACGCCCCCGACCCGGCCGCCGCCCGCGCGGCCCTGCTGACCCACGTCCCCGAACTCGGCTCGGCGGCCGGCCCGGAAGCCCTCCTGACCCTGGCCGTCGAAACCGCCCCCACCCTCGCCTTCGAGCGCACCCCCACCAGCGGCAAGCTCCGCACCGTCATCGACCGCCGCACGCCGACCTCCTGAGCGACCGGCACCGTCAGCGCGGGGGCCGGGCCGTCCGGGCACGGTCCCCGCGCACCCGCACCGCCGGGCACGCAGCCGTACGGGACGCGTGCCCGGCACCCCAGGAACGGCCCGGCCGCCGCGGGCTCCCCGCGGCCGCCCGGCGCCGCACCAGCCACCCCACCCCCACGGCCGCCGCCGCCAGGGCGTAGGCCGTGGTCGCCACCGCTCCGTGGGCCGGGAAGGCCCGCGCCGTGACGTACGCGACGGTGCCCGCGGCGGCGACGGCGAGCCATTCCCAACGACCGTCCAGCGCGACCAGCGCGACCAACAGCAGGGCGTACCAGGAGTAGCCGGGCGTGAGCAGCAGGAAGGCGGCGCCGGTCACCAACAAGGCCCCGCGCCACGGGCGTTCGGGGCAACCGCGCCACAGGACGCCGCCACACACCGCGAGCAGGACCACCACCAGCACCGGCAGCGCCCAGGCATCCGGCAACAGCAGTCGCAGCAGCGCGTACCGGCTGCCGGCCGACGCGTCGCGGTAGCCCTCCTCGTTGAGGTAGCCGCTGAGGTAGCCGAGGACGGAGTCGTGCGAGGCGAGCAGGTAGGGGAGGTAGCAGAGCGCGAGCACCGCGGCGGCGGGGAGCAGCACCGCGACCGCGTCGCGGGGGCGGCGCACGCCGGACAGCGCGCCCGGCAGGACGACGGCCGGCACGAGTTTGGCGGCGACCGCGGCACCGAGCAGCGCGCCGCCCCGCGCCCGCCGCACCGCCACCACCCCCAGCCCCGCCACGGTGAACAGCACGCCCAACACGTCGACGTGCGCGTTGTTGACGGCCTCGACGGGAACGGCCGGGCACCACGCCCAGTAGGCCGCGGTCCGGGGGTCCCCGCGGCGGCGCAGGACCAGCAGCAGGGCGCCGGTGACCGCGACGGACAGCACCGCTCCGCCGACCTGGAGCGGCTTGAGACGGGCGCCGTCGGGGGAGAGCAGGTGCACGCCGAAGAAGTAGGACTCGGCCAGCGGCGGATAGATGGTGTGCACGGTGGGCCGGTTGAGCAGGGTGCAGTGCGGCGTGGCGCCGGGGGAGGCCAGCCGCGCCCGGTCGGGGCCCGTGCAGGCGGCGCCGGTGGGGAACAGCCAGGCGTCGCGGAGCGGAGCCAGTTGCGGGGCGGCCGGCACGTAGTCGTAGGGCGAGGTCCCGGATGCCTGGACCCGGCCGTCCCAGGCGTAGCGGTAGGCGTCGGTGCTGGTGCGCGGCGGTGCGACGAGGCCGGTGACGGCCAGCACCGCCGACCCGGCGAGGATCAGGGCCACCGCCCGGCGCACCGGTGCCCGCCGCACCGCCCACGCGGCGCCCGCGAACAGCGCCCAGCACAGCGCGTACCGCCAGGACAACCCCCCGGGATCGCGGCGGTAGCCGTCGAACGCGACCGTCCACACCAGGGCGACGGCGAGGGCGGTGGTCAAGGCGGCGGCGAGCAGCAGGCGGCGACGTGGTTCGATCACGCCTGCAGCCTGGCAGCGGACGGTGGCCGTGCCGAGGGCGCACGGCCCGCCGTCCCGGTTTCGTAAGGAGTTCCACGGTCCCGAACGGCCCGGCGCGCGGTGTGATGGGAACCATGCAACCGTCACCGCGCCGGCCGCTGCGCCGGCTGCCGTCCGTGCCCGCCCGCATCTCCGCGCTCCACGACGCCCGGACCGCAACGGTGGTGGGCCGCTGGTTGGGCCTGGCCGTCGCCCTGTGCTTCGGCACCGGTCTGGTCAGTCACCTCCTCCAACACCCCCCGGACTGGCTCCGCGACCACCTGCCCAGCCGGCCCGCGTGGGGCTACCGGCTCACCCAGGGACTGCACGTGGCCTGCGGCATCGCCGCGCTCCCGCTGCTGCTCGCCAAGTTGTGGACCGTGTACCCGAAGCTGTTCGCGTGGCCGCCGGTGCGGTCCGTGCGGCACGGCCTGGAACGGCTCTCGGTGGCGGTGCTGGTGGCGAGCGGCGTCTTCGAGGTGCTGAGCGGCCTGCTGAACATCGTGCAGTGGTACCCGTGGCCGTTCCCCTTCGTGCCCGTCCACTTCGCCGTCGGCTGGCTCCTGGCCGGTGCGGTGGTGCTGCACCTCGCCGTCAAGTGGCCGCAGATCACGGACCATTGGAGCCGGCGCGCACCGGGCACGCGCCGGCTGCCGGCCGCGCACGGACCGGACCGGCGGGCACTGCTGGCGGGACTGGGGGCGGCGGTCGGCGCCGTCACGCTCACCACCGTGGGCCAGTCCGTCACCCCGCTGGGGAAACTGGACCTGCTCGCGCCCCGCCACCCCGGCCACGGACCGCAGGGGCTGCCGGTCAACCGCACGGCGCGGGCGGCCGGCATCACCGCCGCCGGCCCCGACTGGCGGCTGACCGTCACCGGCCCACGGCCGTACGAACTGAGCCTGGCCGCCCTGCGGGCCCTGCCCCAGCACGAGGTGGAACTGCCGCTGGCCTGCGTGGAGGGGTGGAGCGTCGCGGCCCGCTGGACGGGCGTCCGACTGTGCGACCTCCTCCGGGCGGCCGGCGCGGACCCGGCCGCCCGGGTCCGCGTGGTCTCGGCGGAGCGGTCCGGCGCCTACCGGGTCACGGAGATGGGCGCCAGCTACGCCGCCGATCCGCTGACGCTGCTGGCACTCCGCCTCAACGGCCAGGAACTCTCCCTGGACCACGGCCACCCCGCCCGCCTGATCGCGCCCAACCGCCCCGGGGTCCTCCAGACCAAGTGGGTCTCGCGCCTGGAGGTCTTGTGAGGACGGTACGGATGCGGTACGCGGCAGGATTCCTGGGAGTGTTCGGAATGGCGGTGGGCCTGCTCCTGGTCTGGGGCACGGGGTGGGCGGGCCACGTGGTGCTCTGGTTGGCCGGGGCGCTGCTCCTGCACGACGGGCTGCTCGCGCCGCTGGTCTGCGGGGTCGGGTTGCTGCTGCCCGGCCCGACGGGGCGCGGGGGACCGGTGCGGGGGGTGGTGCGCGGTGCGCTGATCGTGGCGGGCGCCCTGACCGCAGTGGCCCTACCGCCCCTGCTGCGGCCCGGCGCCCCCGCCAACCCCTCCGTCCTGCCGCTGGACTACCCGCGCGACTGGCTGGTGTCGGTCCTGGCCGTCACGGCCGGGGCGGCGGCGCTCGCCGGCGTGCGGCCGCTCGCACGGTGGTGGCGCGGGGCTCAGTCCCGGCGCAGCTGAACGAACCGGCGGTCGCCCACCCGCCACTGCTCGACCGCCACCCAGCCGGCCCGCCCGCCGTACGCCAGCAGCGCGCGGGTGCCGAGCCGGGCCCACGGGAACGGCGTGCCGTGCCCGCCGCGGCCGTCGTCCACCCGGACCACGACCCGCTCGTCGAGTTCCGTCCCGGCCGTCTCCACGATCACCGTGCCGTCCGGCGCCGCGAGTTCGCGGGCCCGCGCCAAGAGGGCCCTCGGGTCACCCCCGATGCCGATGTTGCCGTCGATCAGGAGCAGCGTCGCCCACCGGCCCGTACCGGGCAGCGGGTCGAACACCGAACGGCACAGGGCGGCACCGCCCTCCCGCACCGCCCGTTCCACGGCGTGCCGGCTGACGTCGACGCCGAGCGCCGGCCGACCCCGCGCGGCGAGGGCGGCCACCAACCTGCCCGGTCCGCAGCCGACGTCGAGGACCCGGCCCCGGCAGCGGGCGAGCACCGTGGCGTCGGCCTCGTCCGGCGGCGCGCACCAGCGCTCCACCTCCAGCGGCAGCAGCCAGCCGTCGCCGCGCCGCAGGAACAGCGGCCCGCGGCCGGTGCGCAGCGCATCGGCGTAGGGGTCGGCGTGCCAGTCCCGGGCCCGGGCGGCGGGCGCGGGCGCGGGCCGGTCCGCGAGCGCCAGCGCCCGGCGGTCCACCGGTGTGCGCAGCGCCCCACCCGACGTGTCCACGAGGGCGGCGCCGGCCGGGTCAGCGGCCTGCCGCGGGGGGAGGGGCGGGCCGGACGCGCCCACCGCGCACTGTTCCATCGAGTCGTTCACGGCCCTCACGCTACGAACCGCAACGCGCCCCGTGGGGCTCCCGGACCTTACGAAACGCGGACGTCGACGGCGCGCCGGCCGCTGCGCCCCGGCGGGGTGGGAGGCTGGACGCATGAAGAACGTGCTGGTCGTGGACGACGACCCCACCGTCTCCGAGGTCCTGGCCGGCTATCTGCAACGCGCCGGTTTCGCCGTGCGCCGGGCCGCCGACGGCCCCACCGCGCTCACCTCGGCCCGCGCCCACCGTCCCGACCTGGTGGTCCTCGACTTGATGCTGCCCGGCATGGACGGTCTGACCGTCTGCCGGGAACTGCGGTCGCACGGCCCGCTGCCGGTGATCATGCTGACCGCCCGCAGCGACGAGGAGGACCGCATCCTCGGGCTGGAAGTGGGCGCCGACGACTACGTGACCAAGCCGTTCAGCCCACGGGAGCTGGTGCTGCGGGTGACCTCCGTGCTCCGCCGCGCCGGTACGGCCGACGCGGCGGGCCCCGTGCTGCGCGCCGCCGGATTCGACGTCGACCCGGCGGCCCGCCGCGCCCTGCACCACGGCCGCGAACTGGCCCTCACGCTGCGCGAGTTCGACCTGCTCTGCTACTTCCTGCGCCACCCGGGCCAGGTCTGCGGCCGGGAACGCCTGATGCAGGAGGTGTGGGGGTGGGAATTCGGGGACCTGTCGACCGTCACCGTCCACGTGCGCCGCCTGCGCGCGAAGATCGAGGACGACCCGGCCCGCCCGTGCCTGATCCAGACGGTCTGGGGCGTGGGCTACCGCTTCGACCCCCGGCCCGAAGACGCCGCCCACCCCGACGAGAGGCCGTGACCGTGCGGGACGTACTGCTCATCGCCCTGTACGCGTCCGGCGGCGCGGCCGGCGCCGGTGTCCTGGGTGCCGGCGCCCTGCACCTGCTGCGCCGCCGCTCGATCGCCGTGTCCCTGACGGTGGTCGCGGCCGTCGCCGTCGGCGCGATGCTGGCCGGAACGCTCGCGGTCGCCTGGGCGATGTTCCTCTCCTCGCACGACCTGGCCGTGGTCACCACTGTGGTCGCGGTGGCGACCGCCGTCTCCCTGGCCACCGCCCTCGCCCTGGGGCGCCGGCTCGTGCTCGACTCCCGCGCACTGGCCCGGGCCGCCCACGACTTCGGCGAGGGCGGCACCTTCGTGCCGCCCACCCGCCCCGCTGCCGCCGAACTCACCACGCTCAGCGCGGAGTTGACCGCCACCAGTGCCCGCCTGGCCGCCTCCCGGGACCGCGAACGCGCCTTGGAGGAGTCCCGCCGCGAACTCGTCGCCTGGATCTCGCACGACCTGCGCACCCCGCTCGCCGGCCTGCGCGCCATGTCCGAGGCCCTGGAGGACGGCGTGGCGGACGACCCCGCCCGCTACCACCGCCAGATCCGTACCGAGGTCGACCGCCTCAACACCATGGTCGGCGACCTCTTCGAACTCTCCCGCATCCACGCCGGGGTGCTGGCCCTCGCCCCGGCCCGGGTGTCGGTCTACGACCTGGTGGACGACGCGCTGTCCGGCGTCGGCCCGCTGGCCCGGGAACACCGGGTGCGCCTGGTGGGCGACCGGGTCGAAGCCGTCCCGGTCGAGGTCGACAGCAAGGAGATGACCCGGGCGCTGGCCAACCTCCTGATGAACGCCATCCGCCACACCCCGGCCGACGGCACCGTGGCGCTGGCCGCGGAACGCCGTGCCGACACCGTCGTGCTCTCCGTCACCGACGGCTGCGGCGGCATCCCCGAGACCGACCTGACCCGGGTCTTCGACACCGGCTGGCGCGGTACGACGGCCCGGACGCCACCGGCCGGCGCCGGCCTGGGCCTGGCCATCGTCCGCGGCATCGTCGAGGCCCACGCGGGACGGGCGGCCGTCCACAACGTCCCCGGCGGCTGCCGCTTCGAGGTCACCCTGCCCGCCGCGCGGACCTGACCCGTTCCGCCGCGGTGCAAAGGGCGTCGCCGGGCCCGGCCCGGCGTCAGCCGAGTGCCCCGACGAGCGCGGGGACGTCGGCGAACGCGGCGTCGGCCGGCTGGCCGCAGACCTTCCCCGCGGTCTCCCCGGCGAAGCTGAACACGCCGACGAGTTCGGGGCCGCGCCGTCCCCAGGTGACCAGGGGGCTGCCGCTGTCCCCGAAGCACATCGTGGTGCGGCCGCCGGACAGGTCGCGGGCGCAGAAGACCGATGCCGGGTCGACGACCGCCGGGGTCTGCGCGGCGCATCGGGCGTGCGTGCGGACGGTGAGGTCGCCGCGGCGCAGCACGTCGCCGCGGACGTCGGTGCCGGGCCGGTCCGGGTCCGGTGCGGCCGTGGTGCCGTGGCTGAAGAGCGACACCGCGGTGCCGGGGGCCGGCCGGTGCGCGGCGAGGGGCAGCGGCCGGACGCCGCGCACCGGGGCGTCGAGCCGGATCTCGGCCAGGTCGTAGGCGGCCGAGGACAGCTCCGGGGCGTGCGGATCGGCCGGCGACGGCAGGAGCGCGTAGCGCGGGTGCGGGATGACCGCGCGGATGTCGCGCACGGTGCCCGGGTCCCGGGAGAGCACCGCGGAGCCGAGGTGCACCTCCGCCTTCCGGAAGTCCACGCCGTCGAGGCAGTGGGCGGCGGTGAGCACCCGGTCCGGGGCGATGAGCGCCCCGCCGCACGAGGCGCGGTCCAGGAGCGGGCCGCCGCCTTTGACCGCCAGCGTCGCCAACCACGGAGCCGCCCCGCGTCGCGGCACCTGGGTGCCGCCCGACATCGCCTCGGCGGGACCGGCCGTGCCCAGGGCCGCGACCACCGCGACCGCCGCCGCACCCAACGCCGCCGCGGCCCGGCCCCGCCGCGCCGGCTGCCGACGGCCCGCCGGGCCCTTCGTCCGCACCACTTCGCCGCTCATGTCGCTCCGTCCTCGTCCCGTACGGATCGCTCGCTGGTGAACGTCCGGAACCGAACGTAGCGGCGGGCGGCGGCGGGTGTCGTCAGCCCGCGGTCGCGTCCGCCGTCATCCTGCGGGCGCACCGCCCCTGAGTCCCCTCAGGGGCGGCGCCTAGTCCATTCGGCAGTTGCCTAAAAGGTTTAGGCATGTGCATAATCGATTCAGGTAAGCGTAGGAACGAAGAAAGGGCGCTCATGGCGGCGCGGGTAGGACTGACCACGGAACGCCTGACCAGGGCGGGCGCGGAGCTGGCCGACGAGGTCGGCTTCGCGCAGGTGACCGTCTCCGAGCTGGCCAGACGGTTCGACGTCAAGGTCGCGAGCCTGTACTCGCACGTGAAGAACTCCCGCGACCTCAAGACCCGGATCAGCCTGCTCGCCCTGGCGGAACTCGCCGACCGGGCCGCCGAGGCCCTGGCCGGCCGGGCCGGCAAGGACGCCCTGGCCGCCTTCGCCGACGTCTACCGCGACTACGCCCGGGAGCACCCCGGCCGCTACGCCGCCACCCAGTTCCGACTCGACCCAGAGACCGCCCTCGCCAGCGCCGGCGTCCGGCACGCCCAGATGACGCGGGCGATCCTGCGCGGCTACGACCTGCCGGAACCGGAGGAGACGCACGCCGTGCGCATGCTGGGCAGCGTCTTCCACGGCTACGTGAGCCTGGAGTTGGCCGGCGGGTTCAGTCACAGTGCTCCCGACAGCGGGGAGACCTGGTCGCGCGTCGTGGACGCCCTCGACGCCCTCCTGCGGAACTGGCCCACGCCCGGACCGCCGCGACCGTGACGACCGCGGTCGACGGCACCCGCACCACACGGCAAGCCCCCCACCCCCGACGAACAGGTTGAGGCGATGACGACCCCTGCCCACTGGATCACCACCCCCCTCACCGGCGACATCGTGCGCGGCGCACTGGAGTTGGAGCGCACCGAACGCGGCGTGCTCCCGCACCGTCTGCCCGCCCGGGCCCGTGCCCAGTGCGACGACGGCCTACTCGCCATGGCCGAATCCCAACCCTCCGGCGTCCGGCTGGTCTTCCGGACCCGGGCCACCGCCATCGAACTGGACACCCTCCCCACCAAGCGCGTCTACGTGGGTGCGCCCACCCGCCACGACGGCCGCTACGACCTGCTCGTCGACGGCCGTCCGGCCGGCCAGGCCAGCGTGCCCGGCGGCAACACCCTGACCATCGACATGACCAAGGGGACCGCCGAGCACGCGTCCGGCCCGTCCGGAACGGCGCGCTTCGCCGGACTGCCCGACCGCGTCAAGGACGTCGAGCTCTGGCTGCCGTACGACGAGACCACCGAACTCCTCGCCCTGCGCACCGACGCGCCCGTCGAGCCGGTGCCGGACCGGGGCCGCAAGGTGTGGCTGCACCACGGCAGTTCGATCAGCCACGGCACCGACGCGGCCAGCCCCACCACCATCTGGCCGGTGCTCGCCGCCGCCCACGGCGACGTGGAACTGATCAACCTGGGCTTCGGCGGCAGCGCCCTGCTCGACCCGTTCACCGCCCGCGCACTGCGGGACACCCCCGCGGACCTGGTGAGCATCAAGATCGGCATCAACCTGGTCAACGCCGACCTGATGCGCCTGCGCGCCTTCGCCCCCGCCGTCCACGGCTTCCTCGACACCGTGCGCGAGGGCCACCCCACCGCACCGCTGCTCGTCATCTCGCCCATCCTGTGCCCCATCCACGAGGACACCCCGGGGCCCAGCTTCCCGGACCTCAGCGCACTGGGGGAGGGGCGCCTGCGCTTCCGGGCCAGCGGCGACCCGGCGGAGCGCGCGAGCGGCAAGCTGACCCTCAACGCCATCCGGGACGAACTCGCCCGGATCGTTCGGCAGCGGGCGGCCGACGACCCCCACCTGTACTACCTCGACGGCCGGGCGCTCTACGGCAGCGCCGACAACGCCGAACTCCCGCTGCCCGACGCACTGCACCCGGACGCGGCCACCCATCGCCTCATGGGCGCCCGCTTCGCCGAGCTGGCCTTCGCCCCCGACGGCCCCTTCGCCGCCGGAGCGCCCGCCACCCGTTCCGCCGCCGAACCGGCCGCTTGACCCGGGCCGACCGCGCCCCCGGGGCTCCCGGGGGCGCGGACATCGCTCGCGGCGGGCGGCAGGGGTCAGCGCCAGTGGTTGTTGCTGGTGTGGTCGCCGGCGAGCCAGCGGGCGAGGTCGGCGTGTGCCGTGGCGCGCCGCTCGGCGTCGATCTTCTCCACGTCCGGGTGGTCGACGGCGAACTCCAGAATCAGCCCGTTGGGGTCCGTGACGTACAGCGAGACGCAGAACCCGTGGTCGATCACGTGGGCGTTCGTCTCCGCCTGGCCGGCCGCGGCGATGCGCTCGCGCATCGCGTCCTGGGTCTCCGCCTCGACCTTGAAGGCGATGTGGCGCAAGGGGGTGGCGTTGATGTCGGTCTTGAACTCCTCCTGGTCCTTGGGGTCGGCGAACTGGAAGAAGGCGAGCGCGCTGCCGTCGGCCAGCCCGTAGAGGGCGTGACTGTAGGCGCGCTCGGCCCCGGACAGCACCTCGCGCTCGGTCCACGTGGCCACCAGGGGCAGGCCGATCACGTCCTCGTAGAAGCGCCGGTTGGCCTCCTGGTCGTCGGTGATCCAGGCGTGGTGGTGGAGGCGGAGCGGCAGGCTCTGGCTCATGTCGGGTCATCTCCCTTGACCGGATGGGGTGTTGGGCCGGATGCCTTGGTGGTCGCCGGCGCTCTGGCCAGCATGCCGCCCGATTCGATTGAACGTTAAATCAATTCGCGCCATTGTTCGCGCGCCGAGGCGCGGGCCGCCCGTCGGGCGCCGCGACGCCGACCTCACGGGGCGATGCGCCTACGGCCGTTCGGCCTCCGGGGGCTGCTGCCGGGACGGGAAGAGGATCGGGCTGAGGAGGTACGGGTTGCGGTCCGGGGCCGGCCGGGTGGGGGAGCGGCGGAGCCGGCGGGCCGGACGCTTACCTCTGACGTCATCGCTCCCCAGGCGACCCGCGTGTCACGATCACCGGCGTCCGCGCAGGAACGACCGGAAGGCCCTCATGACCGCCTACGCCATAGCGCACCTCCAAGACGCCGCCCCGCACCCGGAGATCGCCGAGTACATCGAACGCATCACCGGCACCTTCGAGCCGTTCGGCGGTCGCTTCCTGGTGCACGCGACGCAGCACGAAGTGAAGGAGGGCAGGTGGCCGGGGAACGTCGTGGTGATCGGCTTCCCCGGAATCGACCGGGCGCGGGCGTGGTGGGACTCGCCCGCTTACCCGGAGATCGCCCCGCTGCGCGCGCGGCACATCGAGGGCGACATCATCCTGGTCGAAGGCGTCCCCGACGGCTACGACCCGACGTCCACGGCCCGCGCGATGCGGGACGCCCTGCCGGCCGACTGACCGCCCCGGCGGGGCGAGGGGACCACGGACCCGTCGGCGCGTCCTCCCGACGTGCGGCCGAAGCAGCGCTCCAGTTCCACCAGGTCGTAGAAGCGGCTGCCCCGGGCGACCGGTCGGCACCCCGTCTTGAAGGCCGTCTCCTTCTCGTTGTAGAGCATGCGCACCAGGTAGGTGTCGCCCCGGCGGAACACGTCCCACTGGATGTTGGCGGCCATCGGGGCGACGGACGCGCCGCGCCAGGGATTGTCGGCGTAGGTGTAGCGCTGTGCGGGGTCGGCGGCCTTGGTGCTGCCGGGCAGCCCCATCAGCGCGGCCAGCGGAATGATCTCCTCGGCGTGGGTGAAGCGCAGCTCGGCGCCGCGCTCGTCGTTGCCGTCCCGCTTGGCCTCCACCTGACGGAAGAAGTCGTCGAGCAGCACGCCGGCCATCGCGTAGGTGATGTCGCTGTCGGCGAAGCCGGGACCCTTCTCGTAGAACTCCGCCGCGTCGTCGAGGTACCCGAACCAGTCGGCGTCGCGCGGCGCGAGGTACCGCTCCAGGCGCCAACCCCGACCGTGCGGGCTCTCCGCGCGCATGGCCGGTGCGATGCCGTAGAGGTGGTGGACGGCCTGCGCGGCGTCGACGGCGCTGCCGATCGACGCGAACTCCCCGTCCACGACGCGTTGGACGAACGCCGGCCGGAAGAGCTTCGCCAGTACGCGCCGCGCGGCGGCGCGGGTCGCCGGCTGGTCGGTGACGTCCTTCAGGGTGTGCGCCAGGCGCTGGTCGTGGGCCAGCCAGTCACGGTAGGCGGCGCCGCCGGCGGACTTGTGGAAGTAGAGCAGGTCCTTGTCGGTGCGGGCGGGCCCGACGAGCGGCTTCAGCGCCGGGTCGGTTCCGACGAGGGCGTCGGCGAAGACGGTCCCGCTGTCGACGGCGCGGCCCTGTCCGGAGCTGACGACGTCGATGCGTTCGTGCTCCGCGGCGATCGTCGCGAACAGCTGCGGCAACCGCTGCGCCATCCGGACGGCCGTGCCCCGCAGTTCCCGCTCGCCCCGACCGCTGAGGTTGCCGTAGCCGACCTTCTCCATGGCGGCGAGCAGCGCCCGCACCTCGGGCCCGAACTGCACACCGAGAGAGGTGAGTTGGTGCTCCTCCGCGGCCCGGTCCCACAGGTGGAGGATCAGCTCGCCGTCCGCACCGTCGGAGGCGGCCCGCGAGCCGTGACGGGAGACGTTCTCGGTGAACACCGGGCGGAAGCCCCGGGGAGCGGACTGGTAGGTCCCCGGATCCTGCCGGGGCGCGTACGGTGCCTTGGTGCTGTACGCGGCGCCGGAGCGGTCTGCGGGGTGCCGCTCCTGGGCCTGCCGGGCGCTACGTGCGGAGGGCCGGGCGGTGGCGTCCGCCGGGGCGGTGGCGGCCAACAGGACGCAGAGGCCGAGGCCGAGGACTGCCGGGGTTCGTCTCATGGCCCCATGGTTTTCGCCGGACGTGAACCGGGGATGGCCGCGAGGTGGCCCGGTGGACGCGGTCAGCGCGGCTGCTGCGCCTTCCGGCGCACCCGACGACGCGGGCGCGCGTTCACGACGGCGCGCCGTCGAGGACCTCCACCGTGCCGGTGTCGAGCCAGTAGTAGGCGCCCACCACCGCGAGGGTGCCCTTCTTGACCAGCGGCGCCAGGTCCGCGTGCGAGCGCAGCGCGGTCGAGGTCAACGTGACCTGGGCGCGGGCCATGGTCTCGACCGGGTCGGCGCCGCCCTTGCGCACCGCCTGCTCGTAGGCGGGTTTGAGGGCCAGGGCGATCGACTGGAGGTTGCCGGGCAGGGGGGTGCCGTCCCGCAGCGCGACGTAGGCGGCCTTGACGGCGCCGCAGCGCTGATGTCCCAGGACCACGATCAGCGGAGTGCCGCTGGTCAGCGGCCCGTACTCGACGGATCCGGTGACCACCGGCGCGAGCGTCTGGCCTCCGGTGCGCATCACGTAGAGGTCGCCCAGCCCGGTGTCGAAGAGCAACTCGTGCGGCACCCGGGAGTCGATGCAGGAGAGGATCGACCCGAAGGGCTCCTGCAGTTGGGCCACCAGCTGACGCCGGTTCGGGTCCCGGTCGGGGTGGTGGAGGTCTCCGCTGACCCAGCGCCGGTTGCCCTCCACCAGACGCGCGAAGGCCGCGGCGGGGGTGCCCGGTCGGGCCCGCGCCAGTGCGGTGGCGGGGGCGGAGGACGCCGGCGCGGCGGTGCGCGTCGCGGAGCACCCCGCGAGGGCGACCGTGGCACCGGCCAGCCCGCCCGCCAGCACGGTCCTGCGATCCAGCGGTCTCTTCCCGTCCATCGGTCGTTCTCCTCGCCGTCGCCCGGCTACGTCCTCGCGTGACCGGGCACATTCTTCGGCGGGGAACGGGGCGGGGGGCGCAGGCACGAGCGGGCGCGCACCACTTGGCCCCCGACGGACCAACCGCCCGTCCTCGTCGGATCGCCACCGGCCCTCGACGGACCGGCGGACCGGGGGCCGCCCCGGCGCACCCGGCATGCTCAGTCGGCGCGGCCCGTGGCGGCGACGATGACGCCGAGCCCGATCATGGACAGGCCACCGACGCCGCCCACCATGGAGAGGCGCTTGGGGGAGCGGGCGAACCAGGTCCGGGCGGTGGACGCGGCCAGCCCCCACACGCTGTCGGACAGCACCGCGATGGCGTTGAAGACCAGGCCCAGCAGCAGCATCTGGACGATGACGTGCCCCTGCGTGCGGTCGACGAACTGCGGCAGGACGGCGGCGAAGAACACGATCGTCTTCGGGTTGGCGATGCCGACCGCGAACCCCTCCCACAGTGTGCGCAGTCCGCCGTAGGCGGGCCCTTCGCCGGCGAACGACGCCTGGAGCGTCCCGCGCTGACGCACCGCCTTGATCCCGAGGTACACCAGGTACGCCGCGCCCAGCAGCTTCAGCGTGGTGAAGACGATCGCGGAACGCTCCACGACGGACCCGACGCCCAGCGCGACGGCCACCACCAGGAGATAGGCCCCCAGGGTGTTCCCCGCGACGGTGGTCAACGCAGCCCGCCGGCCTTGGGCCAGGGCCCGTCCGATCACGAAGAGCACACTGGGACCGGGAATGACGATCAAAAGGAACGACATGGCCGAGAAAGCCAGGAGACGGTCTGTGGATAACATACGGATCATGAAAGCACGCAGGCCCGTTGTCCTTCAGGCTTTCCGTGCACATGGCCGAAAGGCGACCGGAAAGGGCGCCGGCAGCGGAGAATGCCGGCGGGTGTGGCGCGGCGCTTAGGGAAGCTCGATCCGGTAGACGACCTTCCCGTCGAACTCGGTGAATCCCAGTGACGCGTAGAAGGCGCGCGCACCGGGATTGTCCCGGCCGGTCGTCCACTCGATGCGGGTGCACCCGGGGCGGGCCGCGGCCACCGCGCGCAGTTCGCCCATCAGCCGGGCTCCGACGCCTTGGTGGCGGCAGGTGTCGCGGACGTACAACTCCTTGAGGAAGAGCGAGTGCGTGGAGCCCGCTGCCGGCCACAGGAACCCGTAGGCCGCCAGTCCGACCAGGTCGCCGTCGGCGTCCTCGACCAGGAGGACGCGGGCCAGCGGCGGCGAACCGAAGAGGGCCTCTCCCACCTGGCGGACCCGTTCCGCCAGCGGCTGCACCTCGGTCTCCCCGTAGAAGCGGTCCATCTCCTCGACCAGTTCGGCCACCGCCAGGACGTCCCCGGTGTCGGCCGGGCGGATCGTCACGCTCACGGACATCTCCCGTCGTTCTCGGCTCGCTCGACTCGTGACCCTTCAACGGACGGCCGCGGCCCGGCGACACGGCACGGCGGGGCCGTCGGGATGCTCCCGGCCAAATACCGCACCGTCCCGGCCAACTGCCCGGCCCTTCCCGGCCACGGGACGGGCGGATGAGAGGGCGGCGGGCCTGAGGGGTACGCGAGGACGACCGGTTGCCGGCGTGGTGGGGTCCGTTCGCCGATCATTCCCCTGACCACGGGCGGGAATCCCCGAAGGGTGTGGACGAGGTGCCCATGATCGGTAATTGCGGTGACGCCGCGCGGGACAAACAAGATCGTGTCCGTGAATTGAGACGGCTGAGACGCGATGACATGTCTCATGTGGTGGCATGGGCCTGGGGCACCATCGCCCCTCATGGACAGCGACCTGTTCGCCAGACTCGTTCCCGACGGGCTGTGGCAAATAGCCGCCCCGCTATTACCGACGTTCGGCCACCGTCCACAAGGCGGCGGAACGGCCCCGCGAGACGAGCGGATCGTCTTCACCGCAGTGGTCTACGTATTAACCAGCGGCTGCGCCTGGCGCCAGCTGCCGAGGGCGTTCGGCGTCTCGCCCGCGACGGTGCACCGGAGGTTCGTATTGTGGAGCGAAGTGGAACTGTGGCGTCGACTTCATGACGCCATTCCGGAACAGCGCGGCACCTACGGCGAGTTGGCGTGGACGTCGACGATCGTGCAGGCCGCGGCGGCGCGCGCCCACACGACACACGCCGCCCGGCGCCGGCCCGCCCAGCCGCCGGCGGGCGGGCAGCAGGAGCCCGGGGCGGACCGGGATGCCGGCTCGCCACCTGCGCGCTTTCCGGAATGACGGCCCCCTGTGCGGCCTTTCCGACGCGGCCGACCGCCCGCACCGAGTGCGACGTACCAAGGGCACCAGCGCCACCACGTGAGACGTGTTGTCCCGCTTGACGACGCTGTGGGATTTGCGGGATTGTGGCGCCGGATCAAGGGCCTGCGGCATGTGCAGTAGGTAGCGGAAAAAGCGGTTCCGGAAAGACGCGCAAGCCAACTTCGGATGGCGGGGATGTCATTGGAAAACCGTTCTTCCTACCCATTCAGTAAGAATCCGGTACTCGATCAATCAGCCGGAGAGAAACCGGAACCTCCGCGTGTCCGCACGCGGGTGCGCATTCCGTTGAAGATATCCGACGGCAAGCTCGCGCCGAGCGAAATCATCACCTTCGACGGACTCGACGACGGACGCGAACACCTCATGGTCGTGTTCGGGGACGCGCTGACCCAATCCGTACCGCTCGTCCGGCTCCACTCCGAGTGCCTGACCGGTGACGTGCTCGGATCCACCCGCTGCGACTGCGGGCCGCAATTGCGCGAGGCCATGACCTTGATGCACGACAAGGGCGGCCTCCTGCTCTACCTCCGTCAGGAGGGCCGGGACATCGGTCTCTACAACAAGATCGATGCCTATGCCCTGCAAGACACCGGCATGGACACCTTCGAAGCGAATCGTGCCCTGAACTTCCTCGACGACCAGCGCACCTACTCCTCGGCTGCCCAGATGCTCGTCACGATGGGCCTCAAGGAAATCGAGATCCTCTCCAACAATCCGGAGAAGATCCGGCAGCTGGAGGCCGGCGGTATCACCGTCCACCGTCAACGGCGCACCGCCGTCCACCTCACCGAGGCGAACCGCAAGTACCTCCAAGCAAAAGCCATGTACGCCGGCCATTCCATCGAAATCGACTGACGAGGAGGGCGCGCGTGATCGCGCACAAGAGTCCCATCAGCGGTATTGCGGCCTACCAGGACAAGTACATCGCCAGCGCCGGCTACGACAACCAAGTGATCCTGTGGGACCAGGCCACCAAACGCCCGGTCAACCGCGTCCTGCACGACCACCTCGCCAACCAGTGCGCCTTCAGCCCCGACGGCACCCTCCTGGTCACCTCGTCCAGTGACTACAGCGCACGCCTGTGGTCCGTCCCCGACCTGAAGCTCCGCGCGGTCTTCAACGCACAGGCCGACGACGTGGAGATGTCGGCGTTCCACCCGACCCGGGAATGGATCGCCACCGCCTCCCGCGACCACAACCTGCGCGTCTACGACTTCACCGGCACCCTGGTGCACTGCTGCGTCGGCCACACCGCCGACGTCATCTCGGTGGACTGGTCCGCCGACGGAGAACAACTGGTCACCTCCAGCGACGACGGCACCGTCAAACGCTGGTCCGCCACCACCGGCGCCCTCCTGGAGGACATCGACCTCGGCGGCGTCGAGACCGACACCATCGTCAGCGCCCCCGACGGCACCCTCTACGCGGGCAACGACGGCGGCCAGATCATCGTCATCCGCGGCGCGGACCGCACCACCGTCCAGGGACACGACGCCGGCATCAAACGCCTGGTGCTGAGCGCCGAGCGCGGCCTCCTGGTCAGCCTCAGCTACGACCGCAAACTGCTGCTGTGGGACACCGGCGAACGGGAACTCCGCCAGATCGGGCAGTCCGACATCCCCGACGACGTCTGGCCCCGCTCCTGCGCCTTCGCCGCCAAGGACACCCTGGTCTTCGGCACGTTCGGCGCCTCCTACCGCACCTACGACTACCTCAGCGGCCAGTGGAGCGACGCCGCCGTCCCCACCACCCCCGGCATCAACGCGGTCTGCGCCGACGGCGGCAGCGTCTACACGGTCGGCGACGCCGGCACCGTGCTGCGCGACGGCGCGGTGCACGGGCAGACGGGAAGCCTGTGCAACTTCCTCACGCCGCTGAGCCCCACGGTCGTGGTCACCGGCGGCCAACTCGGCAAGCTGATGGACGCCGCGACCGGACGCGTCCTGCACCAGCACCGCTCGCCGCTCAACTGCGGCGTCCGCTACGACGTGGACGGGGTCCCCCACCTGCTGGTGGGTGCCTACACCGGCGAGGGGCTGGTCTTCCGCCTCGCTCCGGACGGCCAACTCCACCACGTCACCGACCTCCCCCTGCACGAGAACGCGGTCAAGGGCGTCGCCGTCTCCGGCGACCTGCTGTTCTCCGTGTGCGCCGACACCGGCGTCGCCTGGCACGACGCGCGCACCAGGGAACTCGTCCACCGCATCGACGCCGCCCACGACCGCATCGCCAACGGCTGCGTGGGCCTCGCCGACGGCCACTTCGCCAGCGTCGGACGCGACCTCAAACTCCGGCTCTGGGCACCGGACTTCACCTCTCGCGTGATCCCCACGACGCACCCCAACTCCATCAAGTGCGTCGCCGCCGACGCCGCCGGCCGACTGATCGCGACCGGTTCCTACCACGGCCACGTCAAGATCTACGACCGCGCCGGCGACCGGTGGACCATCGAGGAACGCCCGACCACCGCCGGCATCTCCTCCCTGTCCCACGACCCCGACCGGGGCCTGTTCCTGGCCGGCTCCTACGACAGCCAGGTCTACGAACTCCCCGGGACGACGGCGTGACCACCTCCACCGGACGGCCCCGACCCACCGTCACCGACCCCAACCGGCTCGACGACCGGTCCGCCATGGGACTGCCCGCCGCACTGGTCGAACGCCTCCCGCACGACCTGTTCGCCCGCCACGCCGACCTGCTGAGCCGCGCACCCGCCGAACTCGTCGACCTGTGCGGCGACGCCACCGCGGACTTCGCCCGCCGCTACGCCGCCGGCACCCTCCTGGGACTGCGCGGCGACCCCCGGATCCGGCCCGACGACCCGGACACGGTGGCCCTGCCCGCCGCACACTGCGCCATCGGACTCCCGGAGGACCAGGTCCAACAGGTCGTCGACGACTGGGCCGACGTCGGGGTGCAGGAATCCTGGATCGTCAAGGAATGCCCCCGCCACCAGATCCACTTCGACGCCTTCCGGATCATGCGGTACCCGGTCACCAACCTCGAATACCGCGCCTTCCTCGCCGACACCGGCGCCGAGGCGCTCCCCACCTCCTGGGAATTCGGCGGCTACCCCCTGCACCGCGCCAACCACCCCGTCTGGACCGTCCGACCGCAGGACGCCGACGCCTACGCCGGGTGGCTGGCCGCCCGCACCGGCCGCCACTTCCGGCTGCCCACCGAAGCCGAGTGGGAGTACGCCGCGACCGGCGGCCGCGACCGCGCGTACCCCTGGGGCGACGCCTTCCGGCCCGACCACGCCAACACCGTCGAGGACGGCCCCCTCACCACCTCCCCCGTCGGCATCTACCCGGCCGGCCGCACCCCGTTCGGCGCCGAGGACATGGCCGGCAACGTCGAGGAGTTCGTCGCCGACGACTACCGCCCCTACCCGGGCGGCGCCGCAGTGGCCGACGACCTCACCGCCGCCGGCTCCTACCGCATCGCCCGCGGCGGCAGCTTCACCCGCTTCGGCGACCTCGCCCGCTGCTCCCGACGGCACGGCTGGTTCGACCGCAAGATCTACGCCATCGGCTTCCGCCTGGTCGAGGAGGTCGCGGCGTGACGGTCGCCAGCGGACGCCCCGTGCCCCCCAACACCGACCTGATCGGCGACCGGCACGCCATGCGGCTGCCGGCCTGGTTCGAAGGACGCACCCGGCCCACCGAACTCCAGCGCCACGCCGCCGAGTTGCGAGGGGAAACCCCCGACGCACTGGTGGCCCTCGCCGAGGACCCGGACGTCCCCTTCGCCCGCCGCCACGCGGCCGGCAACCTGTGCGGCCTGGTGGGGGACCCCCGCATCCGCCCCGACGACCCCCCGATGGTGGACGTCCCCGGCGCCCGCGCCCGCATCGGCCTGGAGGCGGACCGCCTGCCGGAGGTCCTCGCCCAGTGGCGGCACACCGGCCTCCAAGAGGACTTCCTGCGCAAGGAGTGTCCGGCGCACGACGTCGACCTCGCCGCGTTCCGCCTGATGCGCTACCCGGTCACCAACCACGAGTACCGGGTGTTCCTCGAAGACACCCGCGCCCGCTGGCTCCCCACCTCCTGGCACTTCGGCTGCTACCCCGACCACCTCGGCAACCACCCGGTGTGGACCGTCCCCGCCCAGGCGGCGGACGCCTACGCCGAGTGGCTCGCGCACCGCACCGGGCGGGCCTTCCGGCTGCCATCCGAAGCCGAGTGGGAGTACGCCGCCACCGGCGGGCAGCGCCGCGAATTCCCCTGGGGCGACGCCTTCGCCCCCGACCGCGCCAACACCTCCGAAGCCGGACCGCTGTCCGCGACCCCCATCGGCAGCTACCCCGCGGGCCGTTCCCCGTTCGGCGTCCTGGACCTGGCCGGCAACGTCGAGGAGTACGTGGCCGACGACTACCGCCCCTACCCGGGCGGCGAACTCGTCGCCGACGACCTGCTGCCGTACGCCGGCGGCATGCACTCCGCCAACGAGGTGCTGCGCGCCCAGAGCACCTACCGCATCGTGCGGGGCGGCAGCTTCACCCGCCGGGGAGACGTGGCGCGCTGCCGGCGCCGACACGGACTGTACGACCGCGGCTTCTACGCGGTCGGGTTCCGACTGGCCGAGTCCTCCTGAGACAGGGAATCATGCAGCGAGCCCCTCATGTCGCGGTCATCTACCACAGCAGGAAAGGCACCCTCCACGCGCTCGCCCGAGCCGCCGCGGACGGTGCGCTGGCAGGCGGCGCCGCCGTGCGCCTGCGCCGCGTCGAGGACCGCGCACAGCAGGGGCCACCACCCGGTGCACCCCACCCCGTTCCGGTCGCCACGCACGACGACGTGCTGTGGGCCGACGGCATCGTGCTGGGCACGCCCACCTACTTCGGCAACGTCTCCGCCGCGCTGAAGCAGTTCCTCGAATCGACCTCGGACCTGTGGCGCGCCGGCGCCCTCGCCGACCGGGTGGTCACCGGCATGACCAGCGCCAACAGCCCGCACGGCGGCCGCGAAGCCACCCTGCTCGCGCTGTACCGCAGCATGTACCACTGGGGCACGTTGATCATGTCGGCCGACCCCACCGACAGCTCCTTCACCGCCGCCGGCGCCAACCCCTACGGCGTCGGCGCACCCCCGGCCACCGACGGCGCCGTCCCCGCGGCGTACCTGCGCGCCGCGGACGCCCTGGGCCGCCGGCTCGGCCACTACGCGCACCGACTCGCCGCCTCCCACACCGCCGCCCGCATCACCACCCGCCCCACCCGCATCGCCGTCCTCCACCACCCCGACTGCGCCGGCACCCGCATCCTGGCCGACGCCCTCGCCCACGGAGCCCGTTCCCCACACGCCGAGGTCAGGCTCCGCCCGCTCGCACCGCCCGGCGCCGCCCGCACGCCGTCCGGTACCCGGGCCGCCACGCCCGCCGACGTCGCCTGGGCCGACGCCGTCGCGTTCGGCGCGCCGGTCCGCGCCGGCATCGTCGCACCGCTCCTGTCACAGTTCCTGGCGTCCTGCGAACCCCTTTGCACCACAGGTGAGTTGAGGGGAAAGACGGTCACCGCCTTCGTCACCACCCGCCATCCGCACAGCGGCAGCGAAACCGCCCTCCTGGCGCTCTACGACGCCCTGCACCACTGGGGAGCGGTCATCGTGCCCCCCGGCTACACCGACCCCGCCGTCGCGGCGGCCGGCGGGAACCCCTACGGCACCGCGCACTGCACCGCGGGCGGCGCACGGCCCGCGGACGCCACCGTCGAGGCGGCCGTCTTCCAAGGACAACGCCTGGCACGGCTGACCGCACGCCTGCACGGGCGGTGCGCCACCAGCCCGGGCCCGCCGCGCGAACCGCCCGCCCACGGGCCGAACAGGACCGCAGCCGCCCCGCCCGCCGGTGCCCTCCCTGTCCGAGAGGAACTCCACGTGACCCCTGCGAAGGACGCCGCCACCGCCCAGGAACCGAGCGCCGCGCGCATCCGCCACCTCGGCGAACTGCTGGACCACCACAACGCGCACCGGCCGCAGGCACCGGCCGTCCTGTGCCCGAACGTTCCCGCCCTGACGTACCGCGCACTGCACCAGCAGGCCGAGCGCACCGCACGCGGGCTGGCCGCCGCGGGCATCGGGCGCGGCGACCGGGTCGCCGTCGCCCTGCCCCACGGGCCGCACGCCGCCGCCGCGTTCGTCACCGTGGCCCGCACCGCCGTCGTCGCGCCGCTCGATCCCACCGGCACGGCCCGGGAATTCGACGCCTTCTTCACCGACATGGACGCCCGCGCGGTCATCGTCCGACAGGGCGCCGACACCCTGGCCGCCGCCGTCGCCCGCGCCCAGGGCCGCACCCTGCTGCACCTCGTGCCCGTCCCCGACGGCGCGGCCGGCACGTTCGACCTCGTCCCCGACCCGGACGCCGCACCGTCCCCGGCCCGCCGGTCGCCCGCCCAACCCGCCCCACCCGACGACGACGCCGGGCGCGCCGCCGACATCGCCTTCCTCATGCACACCTCCGGCACCACCGGCCGCCCCAAACTCGTGCCGCAGACGCACGACATCGTCTGCCACTCCGCCCGCAACATCGCCACCAGCCTCCAGCTCGAAGACCGCGACCGCTGCCTGAACGTGCTGCCGCTCTTCCACGGACACGGACTGATGAGCCCGCTGCTGGCCACCCTGTGGGCCGGCGCCAGCGTCGTGTGCCCCGAAGGGTTCGACGCCACCGCCTTCCCCGACTGGCTGACCGCCTTCACCCCCACCTGGTACACCGCCGTCCCCGCCGTCCACCAGGCGATCGTCGGCGCCCTGACGACCCGCCCGGACGCCCTCCGGCAGCCCCTGCGCTTCGTCCGCTCCGCCTCGGCCCCGCTCCCGGCCGACCTGCGCCAGGCACTGGAACGCGCCGTGCAGGCACCGGTCATCGACTCCTACGGCATGACCGAGGCGTGCTCCATCGTCACCAGCAACCCCCTACCGCCCGCCCCCCGGAAACCCGGCTCGGTCGGGGTGTCCATCGGCAACGAGATCGCCATCCGCGGCGAGCACGGCGGCCTCCTGCCCCCGGGCGAGAACGGCGAGATCGTGCTCCGCGGCGCCACCGTCATCGCCGGCTACGACGACAACCCCACGGCCGACGCCCAGACCTTCACCGACGGCTGGCTCCGCACCGGGGACTGGGGCCACCTCGACGAGGACGGCTTCCTCTTCCTCACCGGCCGCATCAAGGAGATCATCAACCGCGGCGGGACGAAGATCTCACCCGTGGAAGTGGAAGAGGCACTCCTGGCCCACCCCGCGGTGGCCGAGGCCGCGGTCTTCCCCCTCCCGCACGCCACCCTCGGGGAAGAAGTGGCGGCCGCCCTCGTCGTCACCACCCCGATCGAGGACGACGAGCTGACCGCGTTCCTGGCCACCCGCCTGGCAGCGCCCAAGGTCCCCCGACGCCTCTTCCGCCTGCCGGCCATCCCCCGCACCACCACCGGAAAGATCCAACGCGCCGCACTCGCCACCCGCCTGGCACGCCCCACCACCGGTCGGCAGACCGCACCCAGCACGGCGCTGGAGACCCGCATCGCCGCCATCTGGTGCGACCTGCTCGGCCGCGAACGCGTCGGCACCCAGGACCATTTCTTCGACCTCGGCGGCAACTCCCTGCTCGTCCGACAGCTCCAGGTGCGCCTGCACGACGCCCTCGGCACGGACGTACCCGTCGTGGAACTCTTCGCCCGCCCCACCGTCGGCGCCCTGGCCGACTACCTGGCCCGCGACGACGACCGCACCGAACCGGACCGGGCACCCGACGCGGCGGCGGGCAACCGGCGCCTGGCGCAACAACTCCAGCAGCGCCGCCGGCAGCGGGACGCCGAGATATGAGCACCGGACTGGAAATCGCCATCGTCGGCATGGCCTGCCGCTACCCGGGTGCCGAGAACGTCGGCCAGTTCTGGAACAACCTCCGCGACGGCGTCGAATCCCTCACCCACTTCGACGCGGACGCCCTCGCCGAAGCCGGGGTGCCGCCGGCCCTCCTGGACCACCCCGACTACGTCAAGGCCCGCGGCATCCTCGCCGACCCGGCCCTGTTCGATGCGGAGTTCTTCCAGATCACGCCCCGCGAAGCCGAACTCATCGACCCCCAACACCGGTTCTTCCTGGAATGTGCCTGGGAAGCCCTGGAGGACAGCGGATACGCCAACGAGCGCCGCCCCGCCGCCACCGGCGTCTACGCCGGATGCTACGAGAACACCTACCTGCGCCACCTCCAGGCACACCCCGAGCTGACCGAAGCGGCCGGCTGGCTGCTCACCCACCTCAGCAACGAAGCGGACTACCTCGCCACCCGCACCGCCTACAAACTCGACCTGCGCGGCCCCGCCGTCAGCGTCCAAACCGCCTGCTCCACCTCCCTGGTGGCCGTCCACCTCGCCGGACAGGCCCTGCTCAGCGGCAGTTGCGACCTCGCCCTGGCCGGCGGCAGCACCGTACGGGCCGAGCACACCGAGGGCTACCGTTACGAACCCGGAGGCATCCTCTCGCCCGACGGGCACTGCCGCTCCTTCGACGCCCAGGCCCAAGGCACCGTCAGCTCCAGCGGTGTGGGCGTCGTCGTCCTCAAGCGCCTGGAGGACGCGCTCGCGGACCGGGACACCGTGCACGCGGTCATCAAGGGATCCGCCATCAACAACGACGGCGCCGCCAAGGTGGGCTTCAGCGCCCCGAGCGTCACCGGCCAGGCCCGCGCCGTCCGCGCCGCCCACCTGATGGCCGACGTCGACCCCGGCACCATCGGCTACGTCGAGGCGCACGGCAGCGCCACCGCACTGGGCGACCCCATCGAGGTCGAAGGACTCACCCGCGCCTTCCGCGCCGGCACCGACCGTACCGGCCAGTGCGCCCTGGGCTCCGTCAAGTCCAACATCGGCCACACGCACGCCGCTGCCGGCCTCGCCGGACTCATCAAGACCACCCTGGCCCTGCGGCACCGCCGGATCCCGCCCAGCCTGCACTACCACCGCCCCAACCCCGACATCGACTTCGACCGCTCGCCCTTCCACGTCTGCACCGAACTCACCGACTGGAAGACCGACGAAACCCCCCGCCGGGCCGGCGTCAGCTCCTTCGGAACCGGCGGCACCAACGCCCACGCCGTCCTCGAAGAGGCCCCCGCCCGCCCCACGACCAGCGCCACCCGGCCCTGGCACCTCCTGCTGCTCTCCGGCCGCACCGACACCGCCCTGGAAGCCGCCACCGGCCGCCTGGCCACGCACCTGCGCGAGACCCCCGACCAGCACCTGACGGACGTCGCCTACACCCTCCAGGCCGGCCGCACCCCCTTCACCCACCGCCAAGCCCTCGTCTGCCGCGACGCCACCGACGCCGCCGAGGCCCTCGCCACCCGGGACCCCCGCCGACTGCTACGGCAACGGCAACACACCGGCCAGCGCAGCACCCGCCCGGTCGCCTTCATGTTCTCCGGCCTGGGCGACCAGTACCCGCACATGGCGCACGACCTCTACACCCACGAACCGGTCTTCCGCCGGGAGATCGACCGCTGCGCCCAACTCTTCCAACCCCACCTCGACATCGACCTGCGCACCCTGCTGTACCCCACGGACCGGGCCCCCGAGGCCCCGGCCCCGCACGGCGGCGGGCTCGACCTGCGCAGGATGCTCGGCCGCGGCGCCCCACCGTCCCCCGGCGCCGCCGAACTCCACCACACCCGCTACGCCCAGCCCGCCACGTTCATGGTCGAGTGGGCGTTGGCGCAGCTCTGGCAGGACTGGGGCGTCACCCCGCAGGCCCTGATCGGCTACAGCATCGGCGAGTGGGTGGCCGCCTGCGTCGCGGAGGTACTCTCCCTGGAGGACGCCACCCGCCTCGTCGCCCGGCGCGCACTGCTCATCGACCGCCTGGACGGCGGCGCGATGCTCGCCGTCTCGCTCCCCGAGGCGGCGGCGCGCGCCGTCGACGACCGGCTGTGCGTCGCCGCCCTCAACGGCCCCGCCCTGACCGTCCTGGCCGGTCCGACCGACGCGGTCGCCGAGGTCGAACGGCGGCTCACCGACGACGAGATCGCCTGCCGCCGGCTCCAGACCACGCACGCCTTCCACTCCCGGATGATGGAACCGGCCCGCGCGCCGTTCACCGAACTCACCCGCACCGTCACCCTCCGCCCGCCCCGCATCCCCTACCTCTCCAACGTCACCGGGACCTGGATCACCGACGCCGAAGCCACCGACCCGACCTACTGGGCCCGGCACATGTGCCAGACCGTGCGCTTCTCCAGCGGCGTCCAAGAGCTGTGGCAGGACCCCGACCGCATCCTGCTGGAGGTCGGGCCCGGACAGGCGTACAGCAGCCTGGCACTGCAACTGCTGCCCGAGGACGGCGACGGCAGCCGCACGGCGCTGTCCTCGCTGCCCGCCGCCCACGACGACCAGGGTGCCGGCCCGTTCCTCCTGGCCACCCTCGGCCGACTGTGGCTGGCCGGCCTGGAACCGGACTGGGACCGCGTCCACTCCGGGGCGGAACCCGGGCGGGTCCCCCTGCCCACCTACCCGTTCCAACGCCAGCGGTACTGGATCGACCTGCCCACCACCCCGGGCCGGGACGCCCACCGCCCACCCGGCACCCAGGCACCGACGCCGGCGTCCACCGACCCGCTGCGCAAGCTCCCCGACCTCGCCGACTGGTTCTCCGTCCCCACCTGGACCTCCACCGCACCACCGGCCCCCGTCGACGACGAGGAGCTGGCCGCACACCCGCAACGGTGGCTGCTGTTCCTCGACGACCTCGGCTTCGGCGAACGCCTGGCCGGACGCCTGCGCCGGACCGGGCACGACGTCACCACCGTTGCGCCCGCGGCCCGTTTCCACCACGACGACCGGCACGCCACCCTCGACCCGGACCGGACCGAGGACTACCACGCACTGCTGCGGGACCTGGCCGCACACGACCGCCTGCCCCACACGGTCGCCCACCTGTGGACCGTCACCGCCGACGCCCCCGCACCGCCCGGCCCGGACCGGTACGACGACCACCGGCGCCGCGGCTTCGCCAGCCTGCTCGCCCTCACCCAGGCATGGGGTGCCCTCGGCACCGACGACCCGCTCCACCTGGCCGTGGTCTCCAACGGCCTCCGCCAAGTCACCGACGGCGAGCCGATCAGCCCCGAAAAGGCCACCGTCACCGGGCCCTGCCTGGTCGCCCCGCAGGAACACCCCCGGCTGACGACCCAGAGCATCGACCTCGGCCCCGCCACCGACCGCCCCCGCCTCACCGACCGCGCACTGGACCGCCTGCTCACCGAACTCGTCCGCCGGCCCGCCACCGACCCGGTCGTCGCCCACCGCGGACGCACCCGCTTCACCCCCGGCTGGCAACCACTGCCCCTCGCGCGCCCCGCGCACCGCCCGCCCCGCATCCGGGACCACGGCGTCTACCTGATCACCGGCGGACTCGGCGGCATCGGCCGGACCCTCGCCGCACACCTGGCCCGCACGGCCCGGGCCCGCCTCGTCCTGGTGGGCCGCTCCGCACTCCCCGCCCGGCACGACTGGGACGACTGGCTCGCCACCCACGACGCCGACGACGCCACCGCCACCAAGATCCGCGACGTCACCGCCCTGGAGGAACTCGGCGCGCAAGTACTGGTGCTCACCGCCGACGTGACCGACGCGCCCCAGATGCGCACCGCCCTGGCCACCGCCCGCGAACGGTTCGGCCCGCTCGACGGCGTCATCCACGCCGCCGGCATCCCCGGCGGCGGCCTGATGCAACTGAAGGACCCCGCCACCGCACACGCCGTACTGGCCCCCAAGGTCCACGGCACGCTGGTCCTCGACTCCCTGCTGCGCGAGAGCCCGTTGGACTTCCTGCTGCTGTGCTCCTCCACCATCGCCGTCAGCGGCGGACTCGGCCAGGTCGACTACTGCAGCGCCAACGCCTTCCTGGACGCCTACGCCCGGTACCGCAGCACCGCCGACGGCCCGCACACGGTCGCGGTCAACTGGGACGCCTGGCAGGAAGTGGGCATGGCGGTCAACACCCTCACCCCCGCCGCCCCGCCGCACCCCGAGCACCGCCCCGTCGACCACCCCCTCCTGCACACGTGCCTGGCCACCACCCCCACCCACGCCGTCTACGCCACGCGGTTCACCAGCCCCGACGACTGGCTCGTCGACGAACACCGCATGCTCGGCCACCCCGTCATCCCCGGCACCGCGTACCTGGAGATGGTGCGGGCCGCCGTGGCCGACCAGGGCCACGGCCACCTGGTCGACTTCGAAGACGTCCTCTTCCTCGCCCCCGTCGTCCTGGGCGACGGCCAGGCCCGCGAAGTCCACGTCGTCCTGGAGAAGCACGCCGACGCGTACCAGTTCTCCGTCGCCAGCCGCGCCGGCCACCCGGGCACCAGCGGCCCGCACTGGACCGAACACGTCACCGGCCGGGTCCGCCCCGCCCCGCCCCGGCCCGCCACAGACACCCCGCCGCAGGCCATCCCCGACCTGATAGCGCGCCACGCCCTGCGCGACGCGGGAGCCGTCACCCACCACGGCCCGATGACCTTCGGCCCGCGTTCCCAGTGCGTCGAACGCGTCTGGGTGGGGGAGGGGCACGTCCTGGCCCGACTGGCCGTTCCCGAGCCCTACGCCGACGAGGTCACCGCCCTGGGCCTGCACCCCTTCCTCCTCGACGTCGCCACCGGATTCGTCAGCCTCTACCTGGAACGCGACTACCTCATGCCGCTGCGCTACCGCGCCATCGACATGCACGCACCCCTCCCGCCCCGCCTCCACACCCTCCTGACCCAGCGCACCGAGGGGGCGGGCACGCCGCACGAGACCCGCTCCTTCGACGTGACCCTCCTCGACGAGGACGGCCGCGTCCTGCTGACCGTCCGGGACTTCGTCATGAAGAAGGCCCGCGCCCTGGACACCAAGCTGGTCGCGCTGCGCGACGGCACCTCCGACGAGGTGCCCGCCTTCCGCCACCCGCACCCGCCCGGCCCGTCCCACGAGGAGAACGCCTTCCGCGCCCACCTGGAGACCGGCATCCTCCCCGCCGAGGGCACCGACGCCTTCGAACGCATCCTGGCCCGCGACGTCACGCCTCAAGTCATCGTCGCGACCAAGGACTTGACGGCGCTCATGGGCAACGTCGGGGCCCTGCGACCCGAACCCGCCGACCCCCAGCCCACCACACCGCCCCGGGCCCACGCCCGGCCCCCACTGGCCACCCCCTACGTCGCCCCGACGACCCCCCTCCAACAGCGCCTGGCCGACCTGTGGCGCGACCACATCGGCGTCGAACCCGTCGGCATCCACGACAACTTCTACGACCTCGGCGGCCACTCCCTCCTCGGCATCACCCTCGTCGCCCGCATCCGCGAGACCTGCCAGGTCCACCTCACCCTGCAGACCCTCTTCGACCACCTCACCGTCGCCGCGCTCGCCGACGTCCTCACCGAACCAACCCCCCAGACGGAGCGCACATGACGCCACCCGCACCACCACCGGCACACCCACGCAGCCATCCACCGAGGCACCGCACACCACCGCACGCACACCGGGCCGGCACCCTCCTCGTCGGCCCCCACCAACACCACAGGAGGCAGACATGAGTCGGGTCGGGGTGATCGGCGCGGGCATCATGGGCGGGGGAGTGGCCCAGAGCCTGGCGACGGCCGGTCACGACGTCGTGCTGATCGACGTCAGCAAGGACATCCTGGATTCCACCGCCACCCGCATACGCACCGAACTGCGCCTGAGCCGCCTGGTCGGCGCGACCAAGGAACCCGTCGACACCGACCGGGCCCTCCGGGCGATCACCTTCACCACCGACTACGCGGACCTCCACGACGTCGACTTCGTGATCGAGAACGTCACCGAGAGCTGGGAGATCAAACAACGGGTCTACCCCGTCCTCGACGACGTCTGCCCCCCGCACTGCGTCTTCGCCGCCAACACCTCCGCCCTTCCCATCACCCGCCTGGCCTCCCTCACCCGGCGCGCCCCCCAGGTCCTGGGCATCCACTTCATGAACCCGGTCCCGATGAAGCCCGTGGTGGAGCTGATCCCCGGCCACCACACCACGCCGGCCACCGTGGCCACCGCCGAGGAACTGCTGGCCACCATGGGCAAGACCGCGATCGTCGTCAACGACTCGCCCGGCTTCGTCTCCAACCGCGTCCTCATGCTCACCATCAACGAGGCCGCCTTCCTCGTCCACGAGGGCGTCGCCACCGCCGAACAGGTCGACGCGGTCTTCACCTCCTGCTTCGGCCACCCCATGGGCCCGCTGGCCACCGCGGACCTGATCGGCGTCGACACCATCCTGCGCAGCATCGAAGTCCTCCACGACAGCTTCAACGACAGCAAGTACCGCCCCTGCCCCCTGCTCAAGCAGATGGTCGACGCCGGACTGCAGGGCCGCAAAACCCGGCAGGGGTTCTTCTCGTACGGATCCCACGGCTGGGAGGCTGACCGTTGACCGACATCCGCTCCGACCTCGCGACGTTCCTGGCCGACAGCTTCCCCAACCTGACGATCGCCGACGACGAGGACCTCTTCGGCCGCGGCATCGCCAACTCCCTGTTCACCATCCAACTGATCATGTTCGTCGAGAAGCACTTCGCCGTGCAGATACCGAACGAGGACCTCGAACTCGACAACTTCCGCACCGTGACGGCCATGACCAAGCTCGTCGAACGACTGACGGGAACCCGACCGGATGCCTGACCCCTTCCCCGACACCACCGCCTTCCGTGCCGTCGTCGACGCCGAGATCGCCCCGCACGCCGACCGGTTCGACCGCGACGAACGCCTCCCCGACGACCTGCTGGCCCGCCTCGGCGAACTGGGGTGGTGGGGCGCGATCCTCCCCACCGACGTCGGCGGCGCCGGCCTGGACCTCGTCACCCTCGGCGCCCTGCACGAGGAGGTCGGCCGCGGCTGCTCCTCCGTGCGCAGCCTGCTCACCGTGCACTCGATGGTGGCCCACGCCGTCGCCCGCTGGGGCAGCGCGGACCAACGCGAGCGGTGGCTGCCCCGCCTGGCCAGCGGGCAGGCACTCGGCGCGTTCTGCCTGACCGAACCGGAAGGCGGCAGCGACGCCGCCCAACTGGCCACCACCGCAACCCGCCACTCCGCCGGCCACACCCTCGACGGACACAAGCGCTGGATCACCGGCGGCCAACTCGCCACCCTGCTACTGGTCTTCGCCCGCACCGAACGCGGCCTGACCGCCTTCCTCGTCGAACGCGACACCCCCGGCCTCAGCATCCGCCCGCGCACCGGCATGTTGGGCACCAGGGCCAGCATGCTCGCCGAGATCGACTTCGACCACTGCCCCCTCGGCGCGGACGCCGTGCTCGGCCCGGAGGGCTTCGCGCTCGCCACCGTCCTCACCGGCGTCCTCGACATCGGCAGGTACAGCGTGGCCTGCGGCTGCGTGGGCATCCTCCAAGCCTGCATGGAGGCCAGCGCCGCCCACGCCGCCCTCAAGGGCAACCGCCCCGTCCCGCTCGGCGACCACCAACTCGTGCGCCGGATGCTCACCCGGATGGTCACCGACGTCCGGGCCGCCCGCCTGCTGTGCCGGGAAGCCGGCCGGCTCAAGGACGACGACGACCCGCACACCATCATGGCCACCTGGATCGCCAAGTACTTCGCCGCCACCGCCGCCAGCCGCGCCGCCGCCGACGCCGTCCAACTCCACGGCGCCGCCGGCTGCTCCACCGACCACCCCGTGCAGCGGTACTACCGCGACGCCAAGGTCATGGAGATCATCGAGGGCAGCACCCAGATCCAGGAGGTCCAGATCGCGGAGGAGGCGTACAGATGAGCAGCCGGACACCCGGCACCGCACCAGCCGGCGGCCGACGCGACACCCCGCGCGACAAGCCGCCCCGCGGCCGGGTCAAATGCGTGGTCTGGGACCTCGACGACACCCTCTGGGACGGTGTCCTCCTCGAAGACGGCGACGTCACGCCCCGACCGCACCTCGTCGCACTGGTCGAGGCGCTCGACGCGCGGGGCATCCTGCAGTCCGTCGCCAGCAAGAACGACCACGACGCCGCCTGGGCCGCCCTCACGCGGTGCGGACTGGCCGACTACTTCCTCCACCCCCAGATCAACTGGAACCCCAAGTCCGCCTCGATCGCGGAGATCGCCGGCGCCCTCAACATCGGCGTGGACTCCCTCGCCTTCGTCGACGACCAGCCCTTCGAACGCGAGGAAGTCGCCTTCCGCCACCCGCAGGTGCTGTGCGTGGACGCCGACGAGGCCGCCACCGCCCTCACGGAATGGGAAGAATTCCAGCCACGCTTCCGCACCGACGAATCGCGCAACCGACGGGCGATGTACCAAAGCGGCCTCGCCCGCGACCAGGCGGAAAAGGCGGCAACGGCCACCGGCGAGGACTTCCTGGCCACCCTCGACATGGTCTTCACCCTCACCCCCGCAGCGGAGGAGGACCTCCAGCGGGCCGAGGAACTCACCATCCGTACGAATCAGCTGAATTCCACCGGAAGGACCTACTCGTACGAGGAACTCAAGGTACTGTGCCAGTCGCCCGACCACCTGCTGCTCGTCGCCGAACTCGAAGACCGCTTCGGCCCGTACGGGAAGATCGGGCTGGCGTTGATCGAGACCGGCGAGACGGTCTGGAGGCTGCGATTGCTGTTGATGTCCTGCCGCGTCATGTCCCGCGGCGTCGGCGCGGTCCTGCTCAACCACATCATGACCCTGGCCCGCGACAACAAGGCACGACTACAGGCCGAGTTCGTCGAGACCGGGCGCAACCGGATGATGTTCGTGACGTACCGCTTCGCGGGCTTCCGTGAGGTCGCCCGCGAAGCCGACACCGTACTGCTGGAAGCGGACCTGACCCGCGTCCAACCCCCGCCCCGTCACCTCACCGTGGTGACCGACCCGACCTGACCCCGACCCGCCCGGGCCGCCCGCACCGGCACCCTCGCCCGGACACTCCTCACCTTGGGTGGAGCACTACGCCATGGCAACCTTCGTCCTCGTCCACGGTGCCTGGAGCGGCGCCCACGACTTCCGTCGCGTCCGCGACCTCCTCCAACGCGCCGGCCACCGGGTCTTCACCCCGAGCCTGACCGGCATCGGCGAACGCGCCCACCTGGCGAGCCCGCAGGTCGGCCTGACCACCCACGTCACCGACGTCGTCAACTGCATCCGCTACGAAGACCTCCACGACATCGTGCTGCTCGGCTTCTCCTACGGCGGCTGCGTGATCACCGGAGCCCTCGACCACATCGCCGACCGGGTACGCCACCTCGTCTACCTCGACGCCTTCCTCCCCGCCGACGGCCAGGCAGCCGGCGTCCCCGGCGGCGCCACCCACCCCCGCATCACCGCCCTGGGCGACAGCTGGCTGGTACCGCCGCCGCTGCGCGAGTTCGAGGACCCCGAAGTCGGTGCCTGGGTCACCGCCCGGCGCACCCCGCAACCGATCGGCACCTTCACCGAACCCGTGCGCCTGACCCGCCCGCCGGAGGAGTACCCCTTCACCCGCACCTACATCAAGGCCATCGGCGAACCCCGACCGGAACCGCCCGGCCCGTTCTGGACCGCCGCCGACCGCGTCGCGAAGTCCCCCGACTGGCGCTACCACGAAATCACCTCCAACCACCAGATCCCGAGCAACCGCCCCGAGGAACTCGCCGCGCTCCTGCTGGAGTTGGCCTGACGGCGAGCCGCAGCCACCACGCCCGACGTGACCCCACCCCCACAGGAGAGGACACCCACGTGCCTTGGATCTGCCTGACCTGCGGAAACCACGACTACCACGAAGGGAACGAACCCCCGACCGTCTGCGTCGTCTGCGCCGACGACCGGCAGTGGGTCCCCGCAGGCGGACAGCGCTGGTCCACCCTCGACCGCCTCAAGGCCGACGGCTTCCACAGCCAGGTGCGCGAGGTCGAACCCGGCCTCGTCGGCATCGGCGCCGAACCCGTCATCGGCATCGGCCAGCGCGGACTCCTCCTGCGCACCGACGAAGGCAACGTCCTGTGGGATCCGTCGCCCTACATCGACGACGCCGCCATCCAGGCCGTGCGGGACGCCGGCGGCCTGCGCGCCATCAGCTCCAGCCACCCCCACTTCTACGGGGCCGTCGTCGCCTGGAGCCAAGCCTTCGACGCCGAGATCCTGCTGCCGCAGGCGGACATCCACTGGCTCTCCCGACCCGCCGCCACCGAACCCCTGGTCACCACCTGGGAGGGCACCCTGCCGATCGCCGACGGCGTGACCCTCGTCCAGTGCGGCGGCCACTTCCCGGGCAGCTCGGTGCTGCACTGGGCGGCCGGCGCCGAAGGCCGCGGCCTCCTGCTCACCGGTGACACCATCAACATCTCCCCGGGCGAGGACCGGGTGGCCTTCCTCTACAGCGCCCCCAACCGCCTGCCCCTGCCCGAACAGGGCGTCCACCGCGTCGTCGAAGCCGTCCGCCCCTACCCCTTCGACCGGCTCTACGGCCACTGGTGGGAGCCGGCCATCCGCCGCGACGCGCAACGCATCCTCCAGGACTCCACCGCCCACTACCTCACCTTCATGCGCGGCACCGCACCCTCCTGGGTCGTCGATGGCGACTGACCAGCCCGCCACCGCACCACGCCCCTACGTCCTGCTCAGCGCCGCGATGTCCCTCGACGGCTATCTGGACGACACCAGCGACCGGCGGCTGCGCCTGTCCAACGCCGCCGACTTCGACCGGGTCGACGACGTCCGCGCCACCTGCGACGCCATCCTGGTCGGCGCCACCACCGTCCGGCGCGACAACCCCCGGCTCCTGATCGGCTCGGCCGCCCGAAGGGCCCGCCGCCGCAGCCAGGGACGCCCCGAACACCCCACGAAGGTCACCGTCACCACCAAGGGCCTCGACCCGTCCCTGGCCTTCTTCACCACCGCGGGCGACAAGATCGTCTACTGTCCCCGGCCGGCCCTGCCCACCCTGGCGGCGGAACTCGGCGACGTCGCCGAGGTGTCCGCCGCCGGCGACCCCCTCGACCTCGGCCTGCTCCTCGACGACCTCGGCGGCCGCGGCATCCGCACCCTCATGGTCGAGGGCGGCACGACCCTGCACACCCAGTTCCTCGTCCAGGACCTCGCCGACGAGGTCCACCTCGCCCTCGCCCCCTTCTTCGTCGGCGAAGCGGGCGCGCCGCGCTTCGTGGGCCCCGGCGCCTTCCCGCACGACACCGCCCGCCGGCTGCACCTCGCCGACGTCACACCGGTGGGCGACGTCGCCTTCGTCCGCTACCTGGCCAAACGGGGCGAGGGCGGATGAGCACCCACCGCGGCCAGCCGACCCGACAGGACCGGCACTGGCTCGGCGAAGCGATCGCGCTGTCCCACAAGTGCCCGCGATCCACCACCGCCTTCTGCGTCGGCGCGGTCGTCGTCGACCACCACGGCGAGGAGATCGCCCGCGGCCACTCACGCGAGGCGGACGACCACCAACACGCCGAGGAGGCGGCGTTGGCCAAACTCGACCCGCACGACCCCCGACTGGCCCACGCCACCCTCTACAGTTCCCTGGAACCCTGTGGTCTGCGCAGGTCACGCCCCGCCCCCTGCGCCCGCCTCATCGCCGCGGCCGGCATCCCCCGGGTCGTCTACGCCTGGCGCGAACCGTCCCTGTTCGTCGCCGCCCGGCAGGGCCTGGGCATCCTGACCGCTGCCGGCATCACCGTCGTCGAGATCCCCGACCTGGCCGCCGCCGCCCGAGCCGCCAACACCTACCTCCCGGGCATCGACCCCTGACCGCCCCGCCCCGACACAGGCGGCCACACGCCCGTCCCGACGACCTCGATATGACGCTACGTCAGCGATCCGTCACCGTCACTCGTACCGTGGCCCCCGGCCGCGCCGCCGGCAGTCGGAGCTTCGTCCGTCCGGGCCCGTCCGCGACCACGACCACGACCGGGCCGCCGCCGGTGACGCGTACCCGGGGCCCGTGCGGGAAGGCCGCGTCGGGAAGGGACAGCACCGTCCAGGCACGCCGCGTGGTGCGGTCGGCGGTCAGGGTGAGGGTGTAGGTCCCGGTGGCCGGGCCGGCGGATTCGGCACCGGGGACCCCCGCCACCGCCGTTGCGTACGGGCCGAACGCCGGCTCCTTGCCGGGGGCGGGAACGCCGTCGCGGTCGTAGGCGCAGTAGCCGCCACCCCCGGTGGCGCGGCAGTCGTACCACAGCGCCCACCCCGCGGCGAAGCCCCCGAACGAGGACACTTGACGCTTCATCAGCTCCGCGTTGCCGGGCGTGCGGGCCTGGGGCGGTCCCCATTCGCCGACCAGTACCGGCAGCCGGTGACGGGCGGGGTAGTCGCGGACCGCGGCCTCGTAGCGCTCGATGAAGCGGCCCGAGGGGTCCCAGTCGGCGCCCGATTCGACGGCGGTGTCGTAGGAGTGCGGGGCGTACCCCAACCGGGCCGCGCCGGGCCGCGGGTCGTGGAAGCCGGGCAGGCTGGTGGGGACGCCCTGGCCGACCAGGACGGTGGGTTCGACGAAGAGCCAGGCATCGGGGTCCACGGAGCGCACGGCGCCGATCAACCGCCGGTACATCGCCGCCAACCGCCCGCGCTCCAGCGTGGCGGAGGCGCGCACCTGGTCGTCGGGATCGGTCGGATCACCCGGGACGGGCCCGAACGGCTCGTTGAACAGGTCGTACCCCAACAGGGACCGGTGGCCGCGCAGCGCCTTGGCCACCGTGACGTACGCGGCGCGCTGCGCCGCGCGCAGGTCGGCGTCGTCGTACAGGTGGGTGAAGGCGGCCTGGACGGCCGGCTGGAAGTACTCCGCGAACCAGTCGTCGGGGTTGGGTTCGAAGGGCAGGCCGTCGGTGCGGGCGGCCCAGGCGGGAATGCCGTTGTGGCCGAACGTCGGACCGAACACGTCCTGGTGCCAGTCGACCAGCATCAGCACCCGGTAGCGGTCGGCCCAGCCCAGGACCCGGTCGAGGTAGCGCAGGTAGCCGGCGTCGTAGTGTCCGCGCCGCGGTTCGACCTTCTCCCACTGGACGTTGAGCCGCAGCAGGTTGAAGCCGTGGCCCGCCAGGTCGGCGAGGTGCGCTTCGGTGACGGTGTCGGTCTTGCCGAGGTTGAGGCCGCGCAGCGGCAGCGCCCGGCCGTCCCGGTCGGCGAAGAACGTCCGCCCGGTGCGCGAGGTGACGGTGGCCGTGGGCACGGGCCAGTCGGCCGCCCGGTCGGCCGACGACGTGGCCCGGGCGACCGCCCCCACCGCCGCGGCCGACCCCGCGGCGGTTCCGGCACCACAGACGGCACTCAGCACCGCCACCCCGAGGGCGAGGCTCGACACGGCGCGGCGCAGCGGCATGGTGGCTCTCCAATGACAGCGGCTCGACGTCACTCGGGTCGGCGGTCGCCGACCGCCGTCCGGGATTCTGCGGCACGCACGACACGGAAGGAAGGGGCGTGACGCAGGTGCTCCGGGACCGCCCGGCGGACGCGGAGGGCCGCGCGGACCGGGTGCGCGCGCCCGCCGCGGACGCGGATCAGTCGCGGACCGCCTGGTGCAGCAGGGCGCCGAACTCGACCGGATGCGTAGTCAGGCCGGTGTGCCCGCCGGGGAAGTGCCGCAGCTCGCAGCCGAACCGCTCGGCCAGCAGCGCGGCCGGACGGTAGGGCAACTCGCCCCGGGAGTCCTGGCCGCAGGCGAACACCAGCCGGTCCGACAGGGCCGCCAGCCGTTCGAGGTCGGGGGCGTAGGACATGAAGCCGGGGACGATGCGCCTGACGAAGAAGGGCAGGTCGGCCATCGTCCGCTCGGCCCGCGCCGCGGCCTGCGGCGGCAGTTCGACCTCGGCCCGCGGTGCCGCGGTGCCGCCGTCCTTCGCCAGCCCCGCCGCGAACTCCGCCATCGCCGGCAGCAACCCCTCGCTCCGGAACGTCGCCTGGACGCGGGCGAGCAGGGCGCGGTGCACGGCGGCGTCCGGCAGGACCTCGACGACCGGCGGCTCGTGCACCACGACGCGCTCGACGCGTTCGGGCCGGGCGGTGAGCAGGTGCAGGGCGACGATCCCGCCCGAGCTGGCGCCGAACACCCGGGCGGGCGCGTCGGGCGACAACAGCTCCAGCAGGCGGAACGCGTCGTCCGCGTGCTCGGCCACCCGTTGCTCGGCCTCGGGGTCGTCGAGCGTGCTGCGGGACATGCCGCGCGGGTCGTAGGTGGCCACGGTGTGTGTGGTGGCCAGTTCGTCGGCGACGGCGTCGAAGGCGGCGGCGCCGCCCGTGCCGCCGGGGATCAGCAGCAGGAGCGGTCCCCGGCCGCGCACTTCGTAGTGCAGGGTCGCGCCGTCGACCCGTAGCTCGCCGGTGGTCGGGAGGGTCGGGGTGGTCATCAGGAGTCTCCTTCGGGGGACGGGGGCCAGTGCGCGAGGAGGGCGTGCAGGGCGTCGAGGGCGCGTTCCCACGAGCGCTGCGACGGCCGTGCGTGTGCGAACCCGCCCGCGGCCTCCAGCGCGACGAACCCGTGGAACGTGCTGCGCAGCAAGCGGACCGCGTCGGTGAGGTCCGGCTCGGTCAACCCGTAGCCGCGCAGCACGCCGTAGCTCAACTCCACCGCGCGCCGCGGGCCGGCCGCCTTCGCCACCAGCTCGGGGTCGATGTCGATCGGGGTCTGGGTGGCCGCGTAGCGACCCGGGTGCGCGCGGGCGTACTCCCGCCAGGCGTCCGCGAACGCCACCAGTGCGTCCTTGCCGGACCGCCCCGCGGTCGCCTCCGCGATCCGGACGGTCTTCTCGTCCGCCGCCAGCAGCGCGATCCGTCCGCGCAGGTCCGCCAGGCCGCGGACGTGCGTGTACAGGCTCGCGTCCTGCACACCGAGCCGCCGCGCGACCCGCGCCATGGTCACCTGGTCGAACCCGACCTCGTCGGCGACTTCGGCGCCCGCCACCGTCACCCGCTCCGCCGTCAATCCGGCCCGCACCATGCGCCCTCCCGCTTTCCTAGGGTCCCTAGGTTAAACCTAGGGACCCTAGGAAAGGCAAGCGGAATGCGGCACGCGGGAACGCGGAGAGGGCATCCGCCGGTGGCCCGGACCACGCCGGGCCACCCACGGATGCCCTCTCCTGACGGGGCCGGCGTCAGCGCCGGGCGCGCCGGCCCTCCTCGCACCCGCGCCGCCAGTCCTCCTCGTACCAGCCCGGATGTTCCCGCCCCGCCACCTGGCTGCACGGCGTCAGCCGGTAGGCGCGCAACTTCGTGAACAGTGGGCCGCCCGCGTCCGGGCACCCGGGCTGCGGCAGCCCCGACCCGCAGCCGGGCCGACTGCGCCGCTCCTCCTGGGCCCGTTGCTCCCGCTCGCGACGCTGCCGTTCCTCGGCGGCGACCTCGGCCCGCACTTTCGGGTAGTACGCCGCCGCCCAGGCCCGGCCGTCCTCGTGCACCTGCGTGCGGTGCGCGTCGTGCACCCCCGCCACCACCGCGGTCGCCGTCGCCAGCAGTGCCGCGACCACCCCGACCGATTTCGCCGTCCCCCATGTGTCCTTCATGGCGGTCACCCTGCCACAACGCCCGGCCCGCCCGGACCGCGCCAACCGCCCCTGCGCGCAGTGCACTTGCCGTGCCGTCGGGGCGGGGCCGCCTCCGCCCCGCGGCGTTCGGGCCCGACGTGCCGGACCGGTCCGTGCCGGGCGGCACCGTTCACGGCCGGGTGGCGCGCTCCGGTGGTTATGCTGCGTCCGCTGCGCCTGGCACCGTGCCCCACCGCCACGCGCGGTCACGTCCAAGCGGGGCGTCACCCAGCTCCGGAGCGCCCTGCTCCGCCGGCGGCCGGTTCGTCAGGCCGCCCCACCCAGCAGAGGACACCGGCATGCAGCAGCCCACCACGGTCGCCGACGAGCTCCGCAGCGCACTGCGGACCTTCCCCGACTTCCCCAAACCGGGCATCAACTTCCAGGACTTCACCCCGGTCTTCGCGCAGCCCCGGTTACTGCGCCGGATAGCCGAGTCCCTCGCCGCCGCCTACGACGGGGAGTTCGACCGGGTGCTCGCCGTCGAAGCGCGCGGGTTCGTGTTGGGCACGACCGTGGCCGCCGTCGCGGATCGTCCACTGGCCCTGGCCAGGAAGAAGGGCAAACTGCCCGGCCCGGTCTTCAGCGCCGCCTACGACCTGGCGTACGGAACCGACACCCTCGAACTCCAACAGGACGCCTTCGCACCCGGCGAACGCGTCCTGGTCGTCGACGACGTCCTCGCCTCCGGTGGCACCCTCGCCGCCGCGGCCGGCCTCGTGGCGGAATGCCGCGCCCAACTCGTGGGCTTCAGCGTCGTGATGAGCCTCGCCGGCCTCGACGGAGCGGCCCGGCTCGCCCCCGCGCGGGTCTTCTCCCTCCTCCCCGACCACGCCTGACCCCCGCGCCGGGGCGCGCCCCTGTCGGCCGGCCGCCGTCGCACCGCGCGGCGGCCGGCCGACCGCGGTGGCGGACGGGCTCCGTACCGCTCGGCAGGGTCCGATGCGGGTGGGGTTGAATGGGCTCCGGCCACAGGGCGAGGGGCGTGGCGCCGACGACGGCGCGGGAAGGGTGACTGTGCGCGTTTTGGGGGACCGCTACGAACTGGTGAGGTTCGTGGGTCGGGGCGGCATGGGCGAGGTGTGGGAAGGCCGGGACCGGGTGATCGAACGCCGGGTCGCGATCAAACTCCTGCCACCGCACCACGGCGACGCCGCGGGTGCGGAGTTGTTCTTCCGCGAGGCGCGCACGGCCGGCGGACTGAACCACCGCGGCGTCGTCACCGTCCACGACGTCGGCCGGGACCGCGGCGACGGCACGCTGTTCCTGGTGATGGAATTCGTGGTCGGCCGGGACCTGGCGGCCGTGTTGCGGCAGGACGGGCCGCCGCCGGTGCCCGTCGCCGCCGACTGGGCCGCCCAGGCCGCGGCCGCACTGGCGGCCGCCCACGACGCGGGCATCGTGCACCGCGACCTCAAACCCGCCAACCTCATGCTCACCGCGGAGGGCGACGTCAAGGTCCTCGACTTCGGCATCGCCCGGTTCATGGCGGCCACCGACAAGTCCAGCAAGGTCATGGGCACGCTCGCCTACATGGCCCCCGAGCGGTTCCGCGAACACGGCGGCGACGCCCGCACCGACCTGTACGCCCTCGGCTGCGTGCTGCACGAACTCCTCACCGGCGTACCGCCGTTCCAGGCATCCGACCCGGTGGCCATGATGGCCGCCCACGTCCAACAGGCGCCCGACGCGCCCGGCACCCTGCGCCCCGGCATCCCGGCCGCCGTCGACGACCTCGTCATCCGGCTGCTGGCCAAGGCCCCCTCGGACCGCCCGGCGTCGGCGGCCGAGGTCCACGACGCACTGCGCACGCCGACCGCCACGGCCGGCGCCCTCCCGACCCCGGCCGCCACGGCCGCCACCCCCGACCCCACGGCCGTCGACCCGACGCCGCCCCTCGCCCCGGTCACCGCCCCGGTCACCGCGCCGAACCCGTCTCCCGACCCGCACCGACTCCCCACCCGGACCGCCACACCGCCCCGGCCCCCGCACCCGCCGACCGACGGTCCGGAGCCGACGCAGCCCCGGTCGCTCGGCCGACGCCGCGCCCTGCGGCTCGCCTTCGGCGCGGCCCTCGTCGCCGGCGCGGGCACCGGCCTGGCCCTGCTGCCCTGGGGCGACCAGCAGGAACCGTCCACCGCGGCGGGCGGGCAAGGGGGCGCCCCTTCCCTGGCGCTGGCCGACGCCCGCCCCTGGCGCTTCGACGCCCCCATGATCATCCCGAAGGGGCCGGTGCTCTCCCGAGGCGTCCTGTACCTCATGGACGGTGCGACGATCCACGCCGTGGACGCCCGCACCGGCAAGCAACGAGCGACCCTCACCGTCCCGGACCCCCAGGTCGGCAGCGGTTGGCTCGCGGCCGCCGCCGGGACCCTCTTCGCCGTCGGCGCCAAGGGCAAGCTGTACGCACTGAACGGCGCCGACGGCAGCACCCGGTGGACCTTCGCCGCCGGCGACGACATCGGCTGCGATCCCACCGTGGCCGGCGGACTGGTCTACGTCGGCAGCCTCGACAAGAACCTGCACGCCGTGGACGCCGCCACCGGAGCCCAGAAGTGGGCCTTCCCCACGGGCGACTTCGTCCTGTCCACCGCGACGGTGTCCGGCGGGACGGTGTACGTCGGCGGCGACGACAAGCACTTCTACGCCGTGGACGCGGCCACCGGCGCCAAGAAGTGGGCGTTCGGTGCCGGCGGCACCTTCCGGGCCACCGCCGCCGTGGCCCACGGCACCGTCTACGTCCCCAACAACGACCAGCGCCTCTACGCCCTCGACGCGGCCACCGGCGCACAGCGCTGGACGGCCCCCCTGGGCGGCGGCGCCACACCCGACGACAACGACCGTCCCTCGTGCCCGGTGGTCACCGCCGACATCCTCTACGTGGGCGGCCGCGACGGCCTCCTGCACGCCCTGGACCCCACGACGGGCCGGCGCAAGTGGACCTACGGCACCGCCGGCGACTTCCGTCCGACGACCCCGGCCGTCGCCGACGGCACGGTGTACGTGGGGAACCGGGCCGAGGCCCAGGGAACCCTGCACGCCGTCGACGCGGCCACCGGCACCAAGCGGTGGAGCGTGCGGACGGGCGGCGCGCTGGGTGACACCTACGCACCCGTCGTGGCCGACGGCCTGGTCTACCTCACCAACAGAGCGGGCCTGTCCGCCGTTCCCACCGCCCCGGGACCGGGCCGGAAGTGACGCCCGCGGGGTGACCGCGGCGACCCGCTGCGCCGCGGACCGGCGCGCCCGCGCAGGACGCGCCCGGCCGCTGCCTGCTCCCGGCCCGCGGACCGCACCGTGTGTCACTGCTGCGAGGGTCGGCGGCTGCCCGGGATTCTGGACGGGAGGCGCGGGTACGGCCTCGCCAAGCAACCCACGGGTAGGTCGCACATGACGGAGCTCGTCCCCGGAACCCGGCAACGGCGCGTGGTGCTCGTCGTGTGTTGCGGTGCCCTGTTGCCCATCGGCATCGACATCACCGCGATCAACGTCGCCCTGCCGGCCATGGAGACGGAACTCGGGGCCACGATCGCCGGCATGCAGTGGGTACTGGACTCCTACAGCCTGGCGATGGCGGCCCTGATGCTGCTGTTCGGCTCGGTCGGCGACCGGGTGGGGCGGCGGCTGGTGCTCCAGATCGGCTTCGCCGTCTTCACCGCCGGCTCGGTGCTGTGCGCGCTCGCCGGGTCACTGGAGTCGCTGGTGGTGTTCCGGGTGGTGCAGGGCGTGGGCGCGGCGAGCCTGTCACCGGTCTCGCTCTCCCTCGTCGCCCAGGCGTTCCCGGGCACGGCGGAGCGGGCCCGCGCGATGGGCGTGTGGATGTCCGCCTACGGCCTGGGCCTGGCCGTGGGGCCCTTCCTGGGCGGTCTCTTCGTGGACAGCATCGGCTGGCGTCCGCTGTTCTGGCTGAACCTGCCGGTGGGCCTGCTGGCGATGGCGCTCACCGCCCGGTCCGTGCCGGAGTCCCGGGCGGTGCAGCCGCGACGCCTGGACGTGGTCGGACAACTCCTGGTGGTCGTCTTCCTCGGGGCGCTGGCCTACGCCGTCATCGAGGTCCCGCACAAGGGCTGGGCGGATCCGGTCATCGCGGGGTGCCTGGCGCTCGTCGTCGTCTCCTGCGGCGGGCTGCTGTGGTGGGAGCGGCGCTGTCCCGAGCCGCTGCTCGAACTCGACCTGCTGCGCGATCCGCGCTTCAGCGGCGCCATCGTCGCGGGGATGGGCGTCTTCGGGACGTTCGGCGGCTTCTTCTTCCTCACGTCGCTCTCCCTCCAGCACCCGCAGGGCCTGTCCGCCCTCCAGGCGGGCCTGTGGATGCTGCCCACGTCGATCGTGCTCGGCGGGTGCTCGCCGCTGGCCGGACGCCTGGCCGACCGGTACGGCACCCGGCGCCTGCTGGTGACGGCCGGACTGGCCCTGGCGAGCAGCGCGGCCCTGCTCACCCTGCCGAGCGTCAACGCCCCCGGGATTCTGCTCCTGGTCGACTACCTGCTCTTCGGCCTCGGCGTCGGCCTGGCCGCCCCCTTGCTGATCAGCGCCGCGGTCTCCGGCCTGCCGGCCGACCGGGCCGGCTTCGCCTCCGGGCTGTTCACCACGGCGGGCCGCTCCGGCTTCGCCCTGGGCGTCGCCGTGCTCGGCGCGATCCTCGCCGCCGGGCTGCACCAACGCCCGCTGTCCCACGCCGCCGCGTTCGAGGAGGCGGTCCGACCGGCCTGGTGCCTGGTCGCGGCGGGTGGCCTGGCGGTGGCGGTGCTCGGGGTGCTGATCACCACCCCGCGGCCGGTGCACAGCAGCGCGCGATGAGCGGCCGGCCCGGTGCGTGCCCGACCGGACACGCACCGGGCCCGCCGGCTGGCCCAGCAGCCCCGTCCACCGAAAACCAAAGAAATCTCGGCGCCGATGTCGAGAATCCCCGGACGGCTTCGTCCCCGGTGGTGAACGCGCCCACAATGGGCGCCACCAGCATCAAGGAGAGTCATCATGGCCAAGTACCTGCTGCTCAAGCACTACCGCGGTGCCCCGGCCGCGGTCAACGACGTGCCGATGGACCACTGGACGCCCGAGGAGATCTCGGCGCACGTGCAGTACATGCAGGACTTCGCGGCGCGGCTGGAGAAGACCGGCGAGTTCGTCGACGGCCAGGCGCTCTCCCCCGAGGGCACCTTCGTCCGGTACGACGGCGAGGGCCGCCCGCCGGTCACCGACGGACCCTTCGCGGAGACCAAGGACCTCATCGCCGGCTGGATGGTGATCGACGTCGACAGTTACGAGCGCGCCGTCGAACTGGCCGGGGAACTGTCGGCCGCCCCCGGGGCCGGCGGCGAGCCGATCCACGAGTGGCTTGAGCTGCGCCCCTTCCTGAGCGCGCCCCCCACCATCACGGAGTGACCGGACCGATGGACGACGCCCTGCTCCGCGGCCTCACGCCGAGCGTGCTCGCCCTCCTCGTCCGCCGCGGAGCCGACTTCGCGGCGGCCGAGGACGCGGTGCAGGACGCCCTCGTGGAGGCGGTCCGGGTCTGGCCCGACGACCCGCCGAGGGACCCGAAGGGCTGGCTGGTCACCGTGGCCTGGCGCCGGTTCCTCGACGCGGCCCGGGCGGACGCCGCCCGCCGCCGGCGAGAGGACCGCCTCGACGAGGAGCCGGCGGCCGGCACCGCGTCCGCGCGGGACGACACGCTCCAGCTCTACTTCCTCTGCGCCCACCCCTCGCTGACGCCGGCCTCCGCGGTCGCGCTCACCCTGCGCGCCGTCGGCGGCCTGACCACCCGTCAGATCGCGCGGGCGTACCTGGTGCCCGAGGCGACCATGGCGCAGCGCATCAGCCGGGCCAAGCGCACCGTCTCCGCCGTGCGCTTCGATCGGCCCGGCGACGTCGCCACCGTGCTGCGCGTCCTGTACCTGGTCTTCAACGAGGGCTACTCCGGCGACGTCGACCTCGCCGCCGAGGCCATCCGGCTCACCCGGCAGCTCGCGGCCGCCATCGACCACCCCGAAGTGGCGGGCCTGCTCGCCCTCATGCTGCTCCACCACGCCCGACGCGCCACCCGGACCGCGCCCGACGGGAGCCTGGTGCCGCTCGCCGAACAGGACCGCAGCCGGTGGGACACCGCCTCGATCGCCGAGGGCGTCGAGCTGCTGCAGGCGGCCCTGGCCCGCGACCGGTTGGGCGAGTTCCAGGCCCAGGCGGCCGTCGCCGCCCTGCACGCCGACGCGCGCACCGCGCAGGAGACCGACTGGGTGCAGATCGTCGAGTGGTACGACGAACTCGCGCGCCTGACGGACAGTCCGGTCGTACGCCTCAACCGGGCGGTCGCCGTCGGCCAGGCGGACGGCCCGCAAGCCGGCCTGGCCGCGCTCGCGGAGCTGGACCCCGCACTGCCCCGCCACACCGCGGCGGCGGCGTACCTCCACGAGCGCGCCGGCGACGCGGCGACGGCGGCCCGGCTCTACGCCGAGGCCGCCGACAAGGCGTCCAACCTCGCCGAACGCGACCACCTGCTGCGCCAGGCCGCACGGCTCAACGCCCACAGGCACGGTTGACGGGGCGCGACCAGACCCGTGAGCCTCGACAACCGCCAGGTCAGCGGCGTGCCTTGGACCTTCCGCCGAGGGAGCTCCGCCGGCATGGTCGGGACCGCACCTTGCGCACGGCGGGGTGGAGGGTTTGGCTGGTCAGGGTCACGACGGCGTGGGCCGCAGCCAGTCCGGGGAACGGGACACGGCACGGGCGCGCACCGCCGCACCGCCCCCACCTCGTACAGGAAGACCCGCATGACATCCCTACTCGACGGCTGTACGCCGTGGCCCGAGGTGTTCGTCGACCGCTACTGGGCGGTCGGGCACTGGCGCGGCAACACGCTCGACAACCTGCTGCGCGGTTGGGCCCTGGAGCACGGACCCCGGACCGCGCTGGTGCACGGCACCGACCGCCTCACGTACGGGCAGCTGAACCGGCGGGTGGACCGCACGGCCGCCGGGTTCCGCCTGCGCGGTCTGCGACCCGGGCAGCGGGTCGTCGTCCAGCTGCCGAACGTCCCCGAGTTCGTCGTCACCGTGTTCGCCCTGATGCGCGTCGGCGCGGTCCCCGTCCTCTGCCCGCTGGCGCACCGGACATCCGAGGTCTCCCACCTCGTGCGGGTCACCGAGGCCACCGGCTACGTCGGCCCGGCCACGTCCCAGGGCTTCGACCACACCGCGATGGCTGCGGAGATCGCGACCCAAGGACCGTTCCTGCGGCGGGTCTTCACCTACGAGGCGCCAGGCACCTCGTCCCCCTACGGCGGCCTGGCGACCGACCGGTCGGGCTGCCACTACTTCCCGCTGGCCTCCATCGACGCCCCACCCGAGCCGCCGCGCGCACAGAGCGCCGACCACGTGGCGTTCTTCCTGACCACCGGCGCGACCACCGGGGCGCCCCGGCTCGTCCCGCGCACCCACGACGACTACGTCTACCAGGCACGGGCCGCCGCCGAACTGGTCGCCCTCACCGAACACGACGTGTACCTCGCCGCGCTGCCCGCCGACGCCAACGTCGCCTTCGGCGCGCCCGGCATCATCGGCACCCTCTCCGTCGGCGGCACCGTCGTCCTGGCCGACAGCCCGGAACCCGAGGAGTGCCTGGCGGCCGTCGAACGGGAACGGGTCACCCTCACGTCCGTGACGCCCGCCGTCGTGCGGCGTTGGCTCGACGCACCGCCCGACGGCCGGGCCGACGTGAGCAGTCTGCGGCTCGTGCAGGTCGCCGGCGCGTCCCTGGAGCGTGCGACCGCCGAACGGATCGGCCCCGCCTGGGGATGCGGCCTGCAACGGGTCTTCGGTACGGCCCTGGGGCCGCTCGTCCTCACCCGCCCCGCCGATCCGGACGAGACCGTGCTCACCACCCTGGGCCGACCCCTCTCGCCCGACGACGAGATCCGCCTCGTCGACGGCGACGACGCGGACGTGCCCGACGGCGGGACCGGCGAACTCCTCGCCCGCGGCCCGTACATCCCGCGCGGCCACTACCGCGCTCCGGAGCACGACGCACGCGCCTTCACCGCCGACGGCTACTTCCGCACCGGCGCCCTCGCCCGGCGCACCCCGGACGGCAACCTGGTGGTGACGGGCCGCCTCGAAGGCGCCCCGCAGCGCACCGACCACGAGGACCCAACTGGCCCATAACCACCTCCGGCGCCGCCCCGGGAGCCTCGGGACCCTTGGGCCCGCCCGAGGCTCCCCCACCTCACCCCTGCGGCCAGAGCCGGCAATGGTGTGCGGCCGCGAGGTCCACGCGGTGGATCCCGCCAGCACCGGTGTCGAGCTGCTGCGCGTAGGGGGCGGCGGCGCCGGCCGACACCGGCCGCCAGGGCGCGAGCCCCCGCCCGCCCGGTGCGCCGTTTCGCGCGAACGCCGTCCAGTAGTCGGTCATGTCCGCGGCCAGCGCCTCCTGCGCCCCGGTGAACGAGGCGTGTCGCCCGCCCAGGTCGAACAGGTAGGGCAGCTCAGTGGCGTGGGCCGCGCCCAACGGCAGCTGTGGGGACGTGGGGTAGCCGATGCCGGGCGCGTCGCGGTCGGCGAACTCGTAGGCGTAGGTGGGCGTGTGCGCGGCCAGCAACCGATCCGCGGCGAGCGTCTGACAGGCGAAGACGCGGTCGGTGTTCAGCGCCGCCCAGGCCAGTGCCGGTGTGCCGTACGCGGTCGGGGAGTACACCGCCGCGAGGCGCCCGGCCCGGTCCCCGAAGGTGTCCCGCAACAGGGCGCGGTACGACTCCGCGGTGATCGGTTGGTTCTGTTGCAGGGCGGCTACGTAGGCCCGCATCTCGTCCCGGTTGCTGCCTTGCAGCACGGGAACCCGGTGGAACCGGCCGTCGCGCAGGGCGCTCGCCGGCCGCCGGGGCACCAGGGGAGTGCCGTAGGAGACCTGCTGGAAGTCCTGGTTCGCGCGCAGCAGTTCGGCCGCGGGCTTGGCGCGCAGGCACGCCAGCGCTCGCGATGCCTGTGCGCAGCCCAACGTGCCGGCGGCCTGCCGGCCCGCGGACTGCACGGCCGGCAGCGAGGTCCACGGCGAGAAGCCTGCGACGCCCGGATAGACGGCGTTCTTGCCGAAGTCGAGGGTGCAGGGCCCGCTTTGGACGATCGCCTTGGCGAACAGTCCGGCCGCGCTCGGCGAGGTCAGCTGGGTGCAGGTGCTCATTCCGCCGGCCGATTCTCCGGCGAGCGTCACGTTGTGGCGGTCGCCGCCGAACGCGGTGGCGTTGCGTTGGACCCAGCGCAACGCCGCCTGCTGGTCGGCCAGTCCGAAGTCACCGGAGCCGGCCAGCCCCGGGTAGCCGAAGTCGCCGAAGATCCCCAGCCGGTAGTTGAGCGTCACCACGACCACGTTCCCGCGCTCGGCCATGCGGTGCGCGTCGTAGCTGCTGCCGGCGCCGCTGAGGAACCCGCCGCCGTGCAGCCAGACCACCACCGGCAGCGGCCGGTGCCGGTCGGTGCGCGGGGCGGTGACGTTGAGGTAGAGGCAGTCCTCGTTGGTGCTCCCGCCGTGTACCTCGTGGCTGGCTGCCTGCGGGCACGGGCTGCCGGGGCGGCCGGCGTCCCGCACGCCCGACCACGGTCGGGCCGGGGCGGGCAGGCGCCACCGCAACGCGCCCACCGGCGGCGCCGCGTAGGGGATCCCGGCGAACGTCCGGTAGGCGCCGTGGTCGACGCCGCGCACCAGTCCCGCCTCGGTGGCCACCAGCGGGCGCCCCGACGCCTCGGATGCCGCGGCCGGCGGCGCGGGCGCGCCGAGGCAGACGACGGACGTCAGGCCGAGGGCGAGCACCGGCGGCAGGAGACGGCGCGACAGGAACCTCATGGGTCCTCCAAGGGCTGGGATGGTCCTCCCCAGCCTCGCGGCCCGCCCCTCCTCCCGGTAGGGCCGGGCAACCCCCGCCCCGGCATGACATTTGTCGTGGTCACTGCTCCGAGACCTTGTGGACCAGGGTGTCGTCGGGTCCCAGCCGTCGCCCGTCCGCCGACCGCACTTCCAACGCGTCGAGGGGACGCCCCTGTTGACGGTCGACCAACTCCGAGTGGGGTTCGCCGGCGGAGAAGAAGTGCTGTTCGCCCCACTGCCGCAGGGCCACGATGACGGGGAACAGCGCCTCGCCCTTCGGGGTCAGCACGTACTCGCGGTAGGCGCTGCCGTCCGAAGCGGGGACGGAGGCGAGAACTCCGCCGGCGACCAGGGCCCGCAGTCGCGCGGTGAGGATGTTCTTCGCGACGCCGAGGCTGCGTTGGAACTCCCCGAAGCGCCGACTCCCGTCGAAGGCGTCCCGCACGATCAGCAGCGACCACCAGTCGCCGATCGCGTCCACCGACCGGGCGACGGGGCATGCGCTGTCGTCGAAGCGCGTCCGGTTCACCATGTGCCGGCCCTCCCTTTCAAGATAGTTGCAACATGCTACCAAGAAGGCTACCGTCCCAACTGGTAGCAAGTTGAAACCGAAAATCGCGAAAATCGCGGAGGAGTACTGATGCCAGGCAACGGTGAGGCCGTGACACGACGGACCGAGACCCGCAACGAGGAGGAATCCGGGTTCGTCCTGTCCCGTCGCGTCGTCATCCTGTTCGCCGTCGCCTGCGGGGCAGCGGTGGCCAACGTCTACTTCTCCCAGCCGCTCCTGGTCACCATGGGGCACGACCTCGCCCTGAGCCCGGCACTCGTCGGCAGCGTGGTGACGCTCACGCACGTCGGATACGGCCTGGGACTCTTCTTCCTCGTGCCGCTGGGCGACGTGGCCGACCGCAGGCGGCTCATCGTGGCCCAGTTACTGCTCCTGGTGGTGGCGCTGGCCGTGGTGGCCGCCGCCCGCACCGCGGCGGTCCTGCTCGCAGGCATGGCCGCAACGGGACTCCTCGCGGTCGTCACCCAGACACTGGTGGCCTTCGCGGCCTCACTGGCCCCGCCCGCCGGGCGCGGACGGGTGGTCGGTCTGGTCACCAGCGGCGTGGTCGTCGGAATCCTGCTCGCCCGCACCGTGTCCGGCCTGCTGGCCGATCTCGCGGGCTGGCGCTCCGTCTACCTCGCCTCGGCGTCACTCACCGCCCTGCTCGCCCTGGTGCTCCACCGCGTACTGCCCCGTCACAGGACCGCTCCTGTCAGGGTCCTGACCTACCGTCAACTCCTGCTCTCCACCGCCACGTTGTTCGCACGGGAACGACTCCTACGGCTCCGGGCCCTCTTCGGCCTCCTGGTCTTCGCCGCCTTCAGCACCCTGTGGAGCAGCGTCGCGCTGCCGCTCAGCGGCGCACCGTACTTCCTGTCCCACAGCGCCATCGGGGCGTTGGGACTGATCGGCGTCGCCGGCGCCCTCGCCGCGACCGTGGCGGGCCGCCTCAACGACCGCGGACTGTCCGGCCGGACCACCGGCATCGCCTTGGCGCTGCTCGCCGCCTCGTGGCTGCCCTTGTCCCTCACCCGCAGCTCGCTGTGGGCCCTGGTCGTCGGGGTGGTCCTCCTCGACCTCGCCGTGCAGGCGGTGCACGTCACCAACCAGACCCTGATCTACGCCCTGCACCCGGACGCGGGCAGCCGGCTGATCGGCGGCTACATGGTCTTCTACTCGATCGGCAGCGCCACCGGCGCCCTCGCCGCAACCGCCCTCTACACGGCGGCCGGCTGGGGCGCCGTGTGCGGGCTCGGCGCCGCCTTCAGCTGTGCCGGGCTCGCGCTGTGGGCGCTCACCCGACGCGACGCCCCGCACCCCGCCACCGAGCCGGCTCCCGGTGGCGCAACCCGAGCGAGCGCGCCCAACGCCGAGTGACGACCGTACCCGCAGCTCAGAACCACGCTCTGACCTGCGGGTTCAACCACCGGAGAGCAGCGTCGCCGCTTCCGTCAGCCGTTCTTGAGCGCGTCGGTGAAGGCGAACGGCGACTGGGAGACGCCGCTGCACACCGGAGAGGCCGCCGGTTTCATGAGCTGCGCGGCGCCCATGCGGCCCTTGGGCGCCGTCCGCGCGAGTGAGCCGCACGCCTGGTCGCGGCTGACGGACCAGTAGGACATCCGGCCGACCCCGTTGCCCGCCGCCCAACTCGCCACCGAGGCGGCGTCGGCCAGGCTGAAGGTGGAACCGTCGTCGTTCACGCCGATCATCGGGGTGATGCCGAGGTTCGCGTAGTCGTAGCCGGGGTCCACGGACTGCATCTGCGCCAGGGTGGCCTTGCCGGCGCTGATCGCCGCCGCGCCCATGTCGGTACCGGTGCCCTGCCCGTAGTCCATCGTCATCACGTTGACGTTGTCCAGCTTCACGCCGGCTGCCTTGGCGGCCTTCAGCACGTTGACGCCGTCTGCGGTCAGTCCGGTGGGCAGCACCGGCAGCGTCACCGAGGCGGTCAGTCCGGAGTTGTTCGCCTTGAGGTCCTTGATGGCCGTCATCTGCCGGGCCACGCCCGCGGTGTCGGCGACGGCCGCGCCCTCGATGTCGAAGTCCAGGGCGTCGGCGCCGTAGGCGGTGATCTCCTTCTGGTAGCCCGCGTCGATCTGGCTCTGGTCGGTACAGGTGAAGGCCAACGGCAGACCGCCGGCGCCGCCGGACGAGATGATCACGCTGGCACCCTCGGACTTGGCCTTGGCGATCACCGGGTCGATGTTCGGGTCGTTGCCGACGGGGAGCGTGTCGCCCCAGATGTTGTTGCAACCGGCGCCGATGGTGAAGGCGGCGCTGTAGGTCTTCAGGCCGTGACCGGTGATGGCGGCATCGAGCTGGGACACGCCGGAGTTGCTCATGTCCACGTACGGGGCGAACTGCGTCGCGCTGACGCCTACGGTCGGCTGACTCGTGTGCGGGTGCACGGTGCCCGCGTTGGCGGTGGGGATCGCGAGGGGGGACAGGGCGCCGGCGGCCGCCGCGGCCAGGGCCATTCGGGTCGACATCCTCATCAGGTGTCCGGTCCTTCCGTGGGGGGAGGAAGAGCGAAGTGCGTGACCGATCACCGACAAGAGTTGGACTAGACCAAAGCCGGAGTCAAGAGTCCAGGAGGGCGCAACTACCCAAGTTTTGCGACGACTTGGGGTACTCCTGGGCGCCACATGGCCGTCGAACCGGACGCCGGGCCGCCGGCCGGGCGGGGCGGGGTGGTGCCGGGCGCGGGCCCGTACCGGATCCGCGTCGGGTCCGTATCGGTCCGGTGAGCGGCAGGCCCGCCGCCCCGGGGCATGACGCACCGGAGCGGCGGGCTTCCTCGGCCCGGAGGGCTCGGAGTCATGGCCTGACCGGGCGACCGACGGGCTGCCTGGCCGGCCGACTGAACTACCGACCGGCCGAGCGACCGGTCAGGCCCGGCAGCGCAGCATTTCCAGCGGCGGGTGCGCAAGGGCGTCCGCCCAGAAATCCTCGCCGAACTCGCGGATGCCGGCCGCGGACACCTGGAGCGGAACCCACTCCACCGCACTGAACCCGGCCGCCCGCAGGCACTCCTCGTAGACCTCGCGACGCGGTGCCGTGGCGACGATGCTGATCGGCTCCGGTTCGAGGAGGGCCGTGACCCGCACCCGCGGACCCATCTCGGTCTCCTCGCCGGTCGGCTCGCAACGGAACCCGTATGTGTCGAGGGACGGGCAGTCGAACGCGTAGTCCGGCTTCTGGGCGAACACGAAGAACTCGCCGCCAGGCACCAGGCTCCGGTGGATGTTGGCGGCCATCCGCTCCAACTCCACCGCGTCCGCCGCGTAGTTCAGGCACTGCACGCCCACCGCGACGTCGAAGCGCCGCTCGACGGACCGCAACTCGCCCACGTCACCGACCTCGTACCGCACGCCCAGCGGCTCGCGTCGCTCGAACTCCTCGGCAACGGCGATCATTTCGGCGGAGATGTCGACACCGAAGACGTCCGTGGCGCCGCGCCGCTTGAACTCCCTGCTGTAGAAGCCGGTCCCGCACGCCACGTCCAGAACGGACTTGCCTCGCACGTCCCCGACCATGCCCAGGAAGCTCGGCACCTCCCCGTAACGCACCAGTGGCAGGGCCTTGAACCCCTCGAATGCTTCACCGATCTCGTCGTACTGCTGCACGCTCACGTGCGGCCCCTCCCGTGCTTCGTCGGTGTACGTGACCACGCCGGCCCCACGGATGCACCGGATGGAGCGGATGCACCGGATCAACGGCTCGCGGCGTGGCCGAAAGTCTCCTCCGTCGTGCCTGGCCGCTGTATTGGCAAATGATACAAAGAAGGTGGTGGGACGATCCTCCAATCACCCAACACCACCTGGCGAATCCGGCCGTGACCTGGGCCTGCGCTCTCCGTTCCCACCACCCGACCCGTTCCCACCACTCGACCCGATCCGGCCACCAGGCAGTCGTCCGCACGCACCACGCCCGCCGTCCCCTCACCCCCAAGCGTCGTCTTCCCGGGGGTGATTCGCCCATCTGGTGGAGATCATCTTCCGGCCTCGCCCCGGCGTGCGGGATCCTCGGCACCAGCCGTCGGCGCAACGTCCAGGCGGCTGCACCAGCCGCCGCGCGGCGTCCACGGCCCCGGCGGACGAACCACAGGCACGTCCACGAGACGGACCGGGCAACAAGGAGGCAGGAAGTGGTGAACACGGACGAGACGTTCGTCATCGTGGGCGGGGGACTGGCCGGCGCCAAGGCAGCCGAAACCCTGCGCGCCGAAGGCTTCGGCGGCCGGGTGATCGTCCTCGGCGACGAAGGCGAGCGCCCCTACGAGCGTCCGCCGCTGTCGAAGCAGTTCCTCGCGGGCAAGGCCGACCGGGACAGCGTCTTCGTCCACGCGCCCGACTGGTACGAGCAGGCCGACGTCGAACTCCGCCTCGGCCAGCCCGCCGTCCACCTCGACCGGGCGGCGAAGACGGTGCGCCTCGCCGACGGCACCTCCGTCCGCTACGACCGGCTGCTGCTGGCCACCGGTGCCGAACCGCGCCGCCTGGACGTCCCCGGCGCCGGCGTCGCCGGCATCCACCAGCTGCGCAACCTCGCCCACGCCGAGCAACTGCGCGAGGTCCTCGCGAAGACCGGCCGTGACCAGGGGCACCTCGTCATCGCCGGCGCCGGTTGGATCGGCCTCGAAGTGGCCGCCGCCGCCCGCGAGTACGGCGCGGAGGTGACCATCGTCGAACCGGAACCCACCCCGCTGCACGGAGCGCTGGGCCCGGAACTCGGCGTGGTCTTCCGTGACCTGCACGTCGAACACGGCGTCCGCTTCCACTTCGGCGCCCGCCTCACCGAGATCGTCGGCCAGGACGGCATGGTCGTCTCGGTCCGCACCGACGACGGCGAGGAACACCCCGCCCACGCGCTCCTCGTCGCCGTCGGTGCCGCCCCGCGCACGGCGCTCGCCGAGGCCGCGGGGCTCGCCCTCGTCGACCGCGCCGCCGGCGGCGGCATCGCCGTCGACGCCTCCTTGCGCACCTCCGACGCGGCCATCCACGCCGCCGGCGACGTCGCCGCCGCCCTCCACCCCCTGCTCGACACCCGGCTGCGCGTCGAGCACTGGGCCAACGCCCTCAACGGCGGCCCGGCCGCCGCCCGCGCCATGCTCGGCCAGGACATCAGCTACGACCGGATCCCGTACTTCTTCTCCGACCAGTACGACCTCGGCATGGAGTACTCCGGCTACGCCCCGCCCGGCTCCTACGACCAGGTCGTCTGCCGCGGCGACGTCGGCAAGCGGGAGTTCATCGCCTTCTGGCTCCGCGAGGGACGCGTCCTGGCCGGCATGAACGTCAACGTCTGGGACGTCACCGAGCAGATCCAACAGCTCGTCAGCTCCGACGCCCGACCCGACCCGAACGCCCTCGCCGACCCGCAGGTACCGCTCGAATCGTTGGTGTGAGGCGAACGGGACGGGCTCGGGCGCAGCTGGCCGCGGTCGCCGGCCCGGCCCGCCTCGACCGCCACGGTCCTCACCTCCGCCCGCCGAACTCCCAGTCGTGCACCTCGATGTCGGCGTACCGCTCGGGCGACAGCACGGCGCGCGCCGAGCCCGGATCCGGTGCCCGGAGCAACGCCGCCGTGCCCAACCAGGCGGAACCGTCGTCGGACAGCAACGGACCGTAGGCGATCAGCTCGTCCCGGTCGGATGGCGGCGCGAGGTCGGCCGCCTCGCCGGTACCGAGGCCGAGCACCAGGTACCGGTTGCCGCCGAGCCGGCCGCCGGGGAAGTCCCACATGGTGCGCCCCAACGTGTTGCGCCATCGCCGTAGCAGCACGTCCCGGTACGCGCCGGCCTGGTAGTTGGGCTCGTCGAACGCGAACGCGCGGGCGGCGGCGGGATCGGGCAGGTCGAGGACGTGCAGGCTGCCGGTGAGGGTGTCACCGTCGGCGGCGAACGTCGGGCCCCGGGCGATCATCTCCTTCGCGTACCGGTCCATGTAGGCCCAATGCTCCGTCAAAAGCTGTTCGCGCAGCGGCAAGGAGCCGATCCGGTCCCGGTGGTAACAGAGGAATTCCATGTCTCATGGTCCCGCCACGGAGCCACGCCGTCCATGGTGGGAGTGCTGGTCGGCGTACGTTCCGCGCCGCCACGCGCCGTGCCTACGGACCGTCACCGCGTCCCCCGGGGGTACCCTGCGCCCTCCTTTGGTGCTGCAATGCAAGGAACTGGACGGCGACGTACGGGGGTTGCACGGTGCGGTATGTGCGCGATCTGGTACGGGAAGTGGTGGCCGAGCACGCGGCCCACGAGTTGCCGCTCGTCGACAGCCTGCGGACGTTGGACGACGACCGGGTGGTGCGCACCCTCGCTCGGCGCGGGAGCCGGCGGGAGCCGCTCGGTTTCGGCTACGCGGATGTGTCCGCGGTGGTGGCGCCGGTGGTCTGGCTCGTCCTCGACCAGGCGGCGCGCCGCACGGTCGACCGCGCCACGGAGGGGCTGCTGACACGCGGCCGGGCCGGCGTGCGCAGACTCCTGCGCCGTGCTCCGGCCACCGCGAACCGCACCCTGACCGCACTGGATCCCGGCGAATTGGCGCTGGTCAGAGCGCACATCGTGGAACGGGCCACCGAGCGGGGCCTGGACCGCCCGGACGCCGAGGCGCTGGCCGACGGCGTCGTGGCGCGGATCGCGACGGCGGCCGCGGTCGACGACGGGCACCCCGAGACCCCCGGCACCACGTCATGAAGGCCGCCACGAAGGCCGCCACGTCGTGAAGGGCATGGTGTCGTGAAGGCGTTCGCCGGGCTCCGGAGCGCGACCGGGACGGGACCCCGCTTCGCGTTGTTGATGGTCCTCGTCGTGGTGTCGAGCGTCCCCACGCTCGACGAACTGCTCCAGAGCGTCCCGGCGGTCCTCGGGCTGCGCGACGGCCGGGCGGCCCTGGACGGCCCGTCGGGCTGTCTGTACGCCGCCGGCTTCGACCCGGGCAGCACCGACCCGCAGAACCTCCTGACGGCCCTGACCCGCCCGGGCACCCTGCACGCGTGCATCGGCGACCACGCGCTCGTCCCGTACCAGGGCGCCCTCGCCACCGTCGTGCTGCTCGCCCTCGCGGCCGGGCTGTACTGGTGGCTGCCGGCGGCCCGCGAGCGGTGGCGGCGGCTGCTGCCGCTCGAAGCCGTCGACCTCGACGGCACGCTGCGGGCGGAACTCGCCGCACTGTGCGCCCGCACCGGTGTCCGCGCACGGCTGCGCTTCCGCGTCGACCCCGCACGGACGACCTCCGGCGCCAGCGTCCACGGCCGCTCCGGCAACTACACCGTCTGCCTGCACTCCGGCCTGCTGCCCCGACTCGGCACCGACCCGGAGGGCTTCCGCGCCGTCGTCCTGCACGAACTCGCCCACGTGCACCACCGCGACGTGGACTACGCCTACGCCAGCACCGCCCTGTGGCGGGCCTACGTCCTGCTCGCCCTGATCCCGACCTTCGCGGAGACCGGCTGGGTCCTCGCCCTGGCATTGTCCGGCGTCAAGTCCCCGTGGTGGCCGGGCGGCGCGGCCGTGCTGTTGGCCCCCGTGCTGGTCGGGCTGTTGCTGGCCGCGCTGGTGCACCTGGCGCGGGCCGACCTGCTGCGGCGGCGCGAACTGTTCGCCGACCGCCGGGCGGTCGCCTGGGGCGCGGACGCCGCCAGCTGGCAGCGCCCCGATCCCGCCGGGCCGGTGGCACCGTGGCTGCGCCGGTTGACCGCGCTGCTGGGGACCCATCCGCAGTGGGCGGAACGCCGACGCGCGCTCGTCGACGCCGGGCGCCTCGACCGCGTCGGTGCGCTGGCGATGTTCCTCACCGGTGTCTCGGCGGCGCTGCTGTACCAGTCACTGATGACGCTTCCGGTCCTGTCCGACGGCCCGGGCTCGATCTGGATCACGGTCGGGACCGTGGCACCGGTGCTCTGCCTCACCCTCGGCCTGCCGCTCCTGCGCGGCTCGGGCACCGCCGACGGAGCGGGGCCCTCCGCCGCGGTGGCGGGCCTCTGGCTCGGACTCGGCCTGCTGCTGGGCCAGTTCGTCTCCAGCACCCAGTACCGGCTCGACTGGATGCTGCCGCAACCCCAGTACCTGCTCGCGTTCCTGCTCGTCGCGGCGGTGCCCGCGGTGTGGTGGTCCCAGTCCCTGCGCCTGGCACTCGCCCTGCCTGGCCGGGGGCACCGCTGGGCGGCCGCGGCCTGCTGCGCGCTGGTGACCGCCGCGGTGCTGTGGGCCGGACTGCGGTGGTGGTCGGTGGCGGGCGAAAGCCTCTCCCTGGGCATCGGCGACCGGGGCGCGGAACTGGCCGCGTACTACGCCCGGACGGTCCCGGGCGACTGGCACGGCTACGGGCCGGACCTCTCGGCGTTCTCCACCGGCCTCATGGTCCTCACCCCGCTGGGCGGCGACCTCCTCGTCGGGATCGTCACGCTGTCGATGTGGCTGCTGCCGCTGGCGCTGGCCCTGTTCCCGGGCGTGCGACGGACGGTCACGGGTCTGGCGGGCCCGGCTTTGCGGCCGGTCACGCCCCTGCGGCTGCGGTGGACGCTCGGCGCCGGTCTCGTCGGGGCCCTGGTGTGCGGGACGGGCCTGGTCCTGGCCCAAGTCGTGATGAACCAGTCGCGGCCGGCGACGCCGAAGGGGCCGGCCGGCCCCTTCGTCCTCATCCACATGTGGTGGGTGAGCGTGACGGTCCTGGCGGCCTGTCTGCTGACGGCCGCGGTGGTGGCCGCCGGGGCACGCCGGCACTGGCTGCTACGGGCGCTGATCGCCGCGCAGGTGGTCCAACTGCTCGCCTACGCCGAGGTGTTCGTCCTCTTCTCCCTCGACGGCTGCCTGGGCCCGTTGAACACCGCCTTCGACGGGTGCCGGTGGCGTCCCCGCAACGGCCTGATCATCGACGGCACGGTCACCTCCTTGACGCTCGTCAACGCCGTCCTCGGATCGGCCTGCGCGGCATTGGTGGGGGCGGGACTGGCGTGGGCGGTGCGCCGGTTGCGCGGCCGACCCCACGCGGACGAGGCCGCCGCACCTGCGCCCAGTCCGACGCGCCGCCCGCCCTCGACGCTCCTGAAGGCGGGGACGCTCCTCGCGCTCGGCCTGCCGGCGGTGGTGCTGGCCGCCGTGACCCTCACCCAGGCGGCTGGCTCCGACGACTCCCGCCAGTGGCAGGAAGCGGCCGACGCGGTCCGGAAGCAACGCGGGCCCGCCCCTCCGGCGCGGACACCGCAGACCCGCGCCTGGCAGGCGGCGTCGTGGCTGAACGCCGGCGGCACCCGGCTTGCCCACCAGATCAACGCCGCCTCGATCGCCCTGGACTCCGAACTCCTCAAGGCCGCCGCCGGCAAGCGCCACGCCGACGGGACGGTCGCGCTGGACGAGCAGGCGTTCCACCGCCGCTGCGGCACCCTCGGCCAGCCCGTCGAGGAGGCCCGCGCCTACTTCCCCGTCCCGGCCCGGGACCTCCAGCGGAACTGGTCCGCCGCACTGGACCAACTCCACCGAGGGGTGCAGGACTGTCAGGAGGCGACCGTCCCGTCCAAGGGCGCACCACACCGGAGCGATGCGGAACGCGAGCACCTCTTCACCACGTCCCTCAACGAGATCGTCAACGCGATGCGCACCTTCGGCACCGCGATCGGGGACATCAAGCGGGCCGCGACCACGCCGCCCCGCTAGCGCCCACGGGACGAACCGCCGCGCAGGACCGTCCGCCGGCCCGAACGGTGACGCCGGCTTCGGCCCGTCAGGCGCCGTCCGGTGCCGGCGCTGGTGCCGACTCCGGCGCGGCGTGCGGCGGCGCGGCGCGGCGGGGGAGCAGGAGCGGGGTCGCGAGCAGGAGCACGCCGGCCAGACCGATGGCGGTGCGCGGGCCGAGGAGGCCGGCCAGTGCGCCCCATGCGGCCGTCAGGAGTGCGGTGACGGCTTTGGTCGTCACCGACCAGGCGGACAGCGTGCGGGTGATCCGGTCGTTCGCGGTGCGTTCGAGGCGGTAGGTGGCGTAGACGGGGCCGAAGACGCCGCAGCAGAAGATGAGCCCGAGTTCGACGCCCATCACCAGGAGCAGGCCCCCGGTGCCGGGCCCCGTGAAGGCCAGCCCGACGGGCCAGAGCGCACGCAGCCCGCCGACCACGACCAGGACCCGGTGCGCTCCGAACCGGGTGGCGAGCGGCCGGGCCAGCCGCGACCCCAGCAGCCCGCCGATGGAGGGCACGGCGAAGGCGAGCCCGTACTGCCAGGGCGAGAACCCGAGCCGCCCGAGCATCAGCACGGCGAGCAGCGCGTCGGCGGCCATCAGCAGGCCGTTGAACAGCGCGGTGTTGAAGAACAGCGGACGCAACGTCGGGTCGGCGAGGATGTACCGCCAGCCGTCGAGCAGGTCACCGGCCCGCAGGCGCGCGGCCTGCGGACGCTCCGGTCGCGGCTCCCGACCACCCGTGGCGCGGATGCCCAGGGCCGAGAGCAGGTAGCTGACCGCGTCGGCCACCACCGTCGCCACGGGACCGAGGAGCCCGATCGCCGCGCCGCCCAGCGGCGGTCCGACGACCGTGGTCGTCCAGGCCGTGGACTCGAACCGGGCGTTGGCGACGAGCAGGTCCTCGGCCGGCACCAGCGTCTTCAGGTACGCGCCCGAGGCGGCGCGGAAGGTGATGTCGGCCGCCGAGACGACGACCGCGACCAGCAGGAGCTGGACGAAGGAGAGCACGCCGCACGCGAAGGCGACGGGGATCGTCAGCAGCGCGACGCACCGCACCAGGTCCGTGGCGACGAGCACCGGCCGCTTGCGCCGGAACTCCACCCACGGGCCGAGCGGCACCGCCACGGCCGCGCCCACCGCGGTCCCCACGGCGGACAACGCCGCGACCTTCGCCGGCCCGGCGTGCAGCACCTGGATCGCGATCAGCGGGAACGCGCCGAAGGCGAGCCAGGTGCCGAGCGCGCTGGCCCCGTACGCACCCCACAGCCACCCGAACCGACGCCCCAGCCGATGCCCGTTCCCCATGTTCGACGCCTCACCGCTCACCCGTACAACCGATCCGTGATCGGACGTATCAAAGCGAGCGCGATACCCGGACGACAAACAACCGCAGTACCACCTTGCCACAACCAAAGGTTGTTCCAGTAGGCTGGCAACTGTGGATCTCGAAGCAGTCCGGACCTTCGTCGCCGTCGCTGACGCCGGGCAATTCCAGGAGGCCGCCGTCGAGCTGGCCGTCACCCAGCAGGCCGTCTCCAAACGCATCGCCGCGCTGGAGCGCAACCTCGGGGTGCGGCTGTTCACCCGCACCCCGCGCGGCGCGCAGCTCACCATCGACGGGCAGGCGTTCCTGCCCCACGCCCGGGAGCTGCTGCGCGTCGCCGACCGGGCCGTCGCGTCCGTGCGCGCCGGCCGCCGTCCGCTGCGCGTCGACGTGATCAACTCGCGCGGCGCGGCCTCGGGCCTGATGCGCGACTTCCACCGCGCCCACCCCGAGATCGACCTCGACGTGATGTTGCTGTTCGAGATGGACACGGCCGTCGCCGCCATCCGGTCCGGCGCGCTCGACGCGTCGTTCCGCGCCGTCGGCGTGCCAGGTCGGCCCCTTCCCCCGGACATCGAGTCCGTCCGGGTGGTCGACGAGCCGCTCCAGCTGCTCACCGGCCCCGGCCATGCGCTGGCGGGCGCCCGATCGGTGACCGTCGCGCAGCTCACCGGGCACCGGATCTGGATGCCCGGCATCGTCCCCGGGACGGAGTGGGCCGCCTACTACGACGACCTCGTCGCCGAGTTCGGCCTCACCATCGAGGCGACCGGTCCCAACTTCGGCTCGGACGCGCTCCTCGACACCGTCGCCGACACCCCGGCCCTGGCCACCTTCATGGGCGAGCACACCCGCCTCGTCTGGCCCGCCGACCACGGCCTGCGCCGCATCCCGGTGACCGACCCGACCCCGGTCTACCCGCACTCGCTCCTGTGGCACCGCGACAACCCGCACCCCGCGCTCGCCACGCTCCGCGCGTACCTCGCCGGCACGGCGGCCGACCACGACGGCACCGGCACCTGGACACCGGACTGGACGCCGCACTGGACGACCGCACCCTGAACGCCGCCGCGGGGGAGCGGGCCGACCGGGATCCGGCGGGCGGACGGTTCGCCGTCCGGCCGCCGCGTCAGCCGAGGCCGGCCGCCCACGCCGTCAGCACGGCGAAGTCGTCGGCGGTGAGTCCGTGCCGCGGGTCGACGCGGTGCAGGAGGGCGGGACCGTCGTGGTGCTCCGCCACCCAGGCACGATCCGCCCGTGTGATGTCGTCGTCCACCCAGGCGAACGCCCGACCCCTCGCCCACGCCACGATCGCCGGCGTCTTCCAGAACACGCCGTCCTCGGGCTCCGGCCGCGGCGAAGGCCAGGCGATGAAGGGCAGTTCCGGCAGCCCCAGGACCGGCGCGACGTAGGCGTTGGCCTCGTCCTCCCACGTCGTCGCCCACACCAGGTCGAAGGGGAGCGAGCCCAGTGCCGGGCCGTGATCGGGGTTGAGCCACACCCGCAGCGGCTTCACGCGCTCGTCCGGCACACCCCAGTCCGCCAGCCGACGCCGCTGGGCGGCCTCCCAACGAGGCGTCAGCAGACGGTGCGTCTGATAGCCCGCGGGCCGCCGCTGCGGTTTCGCCGCATACGGATTCAACGGTCCGTCCACGTCCACCAACAGCAGCGGGCGCACCGGCTCGCTCCCCTCTTCCGATGCCTGGCTAGGCCGCGTCGGCCAGTTCCTGCGGCCTGACGACGACGTACGCCTGGCCCTGTGCCGCCTGGAATCCGGTCTCGCGATGGGCCAGGAACGTCGATACCGGGGTGGGGATGTGGTAGCAGAGCACCGACGAGGGGACGGAGAACACGCCGGGCGAGTCCGCGAAGAGCGGGGCCTCGGCGAGCACGTAGTCCAGACCGGCCCGCAGGTGTTCCGCGGAGATGCCGACGCCCTCACCGGGCCGGTTCATCACCACGGCGCGCACCATCTCCTCGCAGACGGTGGCGAAATCGCCGTCCTCAAGGAAGGCCCGGTCGGTGCTCTCGCGTGCGGCCCGGTACTCAGGGGTCTCCTGGATCTCGGACAGGGACCGGACGCGGAACCGCTCGCCGTGTTCGCTCACGCTCTCCAACGAGCGCCGTAGCCTGCGCCGCAGATCCTTGAGCGTGCGCTTGACCGACTTCTCGGCTTCCTGGGGGCTGCGGCCGTCCGCGATCAGCATGTCGTCGATGTGCGTGTCCACGTAGACGACATCCGTGCGCTCGAAATGCTGCCCGGCCCATTGCAGCAGCATGGTGACGTTCTTCTGGCTGAAATAACTGTTGCCCGCACTGATTCCAATGAGAGCGTGCTCACCGCGTTGCCGGATCTTTCGGCCGCGATTGCCAAGTATTTCTTCCCGCATACTGTGGTCCAGCGCGGGAACTAAGCCTGATAGCATGCTATGAAATCCTTTTGGGATGGCCCCGGACGAATGTCAGGGGGTTTCTATTTCCGGAAGGGCGCCCGCCATTTGGCGACACAGGTCGTCCAGGATCTCGCCCATGTCCCGGTCCTCGCCCATCGGCGCGAACATGACCTCGTCAAGGCGTTCGCGGACGGCGGTCAACCGCGCCGTGCTGCCCCCGTGTTCGCCCAGGAGTTGCAGCACCCGGCGGGCCCCGTCGGTGCAGCGGTAGATGCCGTAGTCGGCCGGCTCGTCCAGGAGTCCGCGACCGCTGCTGAGCAGAAAGGCGGCGAGGAGTGCGATGTCCTCACGCAGTTGGGGCGGCAGCACGGTTTCCCCAGGATTCATAGTTGACGACCTCATTCTTGGCGCGGCGGGGGGACGAGACGAGTGCCGTCGCGGGACGGCCGATCGGGACGACGAGCATGGGCTCGAGGTGTTCCGGGATGCCGAGCATGCCCTTGACGATCTCGGACCTGAAGCTGCCCACCGGGCATCCGCCCAGGCCGAGCGCGTGCGCCGCGAGCAGGAGGTTCTCCACCGCCATGGCGACGCAGAGCTTGCTGGTGTCGTAGATCGTCTGGGAGAGCTTCGGCGAAAGGTTGTCGGTGAGGCTGCGGTCGACGCAGGCCACGACGAAGAAGGCGGGCGTGCCCAGCACCCCGGGCGAGAACGCGCGCAGTTGGCGGACCCCGGCGGGCCTGCGCACGACCACGAAGGACCAGGCCTGCCGGTTGGAGGCGGTCGGCGCGGCGAGCATGGCCTCCAGAAGGCGCTCGATCAGCGCGTCGTCGACCGGCTCCTTCGAGTAGTTGCGTACCGCTGTACGGGTTTTGAGGACCGTCAACGCGTCCGCAACGGATTCGGGCGGCGATTCAGGTGAACTTTGAGTTAACATCAATCCCCTTCTTTTTGGGCGCACTTATCACCGGCCGCTGTGCGGCAATTCTGGTGGCTGACGTCTCGCCGGTACTCGCTCATCCGGACGGTTCCCGGACACGGTCGCCAGCAGCGGGCAATGACAAGTCGATTGCCCTGCGGCTGGATTCGCGACCGGTCCGCTCGACGGGCCGGTGGCTGGGTTCGATTCAGTTCGGCGAAACAATTTTCGGACCAGGTGTACCAGCTCAAGATCCAGCCGGACAAGGGGGATCGGAGGAAGCTTCGTCACATTGACGCGGATTTAAGCATTCCGCAGCATCGAATTCCGCCACGGGTACCACTGAACCGGAAACGTTCCCACCGGTTTTCGAAGTGGCGAGAAACCGGACGGTGCCTACCTCGGAAGGGACGGGCCCGCCCCGAGCGGATCGCCGCGGAAGGGCGCCATGCGCTCGATTTCGGCCAGTCCCAAACGCCACAGAAACCTCAGACACCTCAGATGTGTCAGTTATCTCAGCCGTTTTCGGCGTGTCGCGGGCGGTTGCGGCGGGACCGTCGACTGGTGGGCGCGCATGGCGGCGCGGGCAACGGACCGACCCGCGACCGCAGCGTCGGCCGCACCGCCGGCGAGCACCCCTCTCCTCGACCGGCCTGGCGGCCCACGACGTGCTCAGCGCCACGCGCGGCTCTCGCCGTCATGCCTGGGCGCGTCCCCGCCCGCGGCCGCCTGCCCGCCCGCGGTCGCCGCACACAAGCGGGCGGCGACGCTTCCCGCCCGCCTACCCGCCCGCCTACCCGCGCGCCGTACTAGTGCTGGATGACGGAGCGGATCCAGGCGAGTTGCTGGGAGATCTCGCCGGCCTCGGCGATCTCCTCCCGGTCGGAGCCGTCGAAGACGCCGAGGAGCGTCTCGGTGCCGCGCGGACCGACGCTCATCACCGGACCTCCGGAGTCGCCACCGGCGGGAATCCCGGCCACCTTCTCCATGCAGAAGTCCGAACCGCCCGGCGCGGTGTGGCCCTCGCAGCGAGGGTCGTCCGCCGCTACGACCCGCAGGTCCGACTGCTTGAGCACCGGGGACTGGCAGGTGTTCTCGTCCCCGGTGCAGGTGGCGCCCCACCCGTACTGCCGCACGACCTGACCCCGGTGGACCCCGGCCGTGGCCAACGGGGCCGTGCGGACTTTCATCGGCGGGACCTTGACGAGCATCATGTCGGCGTCCGCGCTTCCGGCGCGTCGGCCGGGCACCGGGCGGACCGTGACGCCCTTCCGCATGTCGAGGTTGCCGACCCGGAACGAGATCCGCTTGTCGGCGACCGGCTGGGCCTGCTCGAAGAAGCAGTGCGAGGCGCTGAGGATCCACTGGGGTGCGACCGCCGTCCCGGTGCACGTCGGCTTCCCGTCGACGAGCATCCGCACCGCCCACGGCCCGTAAGTGCTCTTCGACCCGCCGATCACGGCGGAGGCCGGCGCCGACGACATCACCGCCCCCGCCGCCAACACCAAGGCACTCAGCAGCAGCACACGAACTCGACGCATCATCCGGAAAAGCTCCTCGCTTGTGGGGGCACGCACTGGTGGAGATGCCCCACTGGGCCGAACAGTTCCGAATGATCTCCGTGAAACGCCGCTGCGGCACCACAACGGCCCGCGCCGCTCGTGTCGTTGGAGCGGCATCGGCCGTCAGGGGAACCGGTCACCGGCATCGCCTCGTCCCGACCGGTGGGAACGGCGCTCCAGGATTGCCCGGCCGGCCCCGAGGGGCCGGCGGCGGGGAAGTCAGCAAGGGCCATTGACAGGGGCATCGCCTAATTCCCTTTCCACTGGGGCAAGTTCACGAATGCCACCCCATCGACAGGAGATTGGTCCATGACTTTTGCATTAGGACGAGGCAGGGCGCGAACGGCTGCGGCCGCGCTGCTGCTCGTAGCGGCACTCTTCGCCGGTGCCAAGGCGACCGCCGCCCCCGCGACCGCCGCCCCCGCGGCAGCGGCGCCGGTCAAGAAGGGGCCCACCTCGGTCGCCTACGTCGAGGTGAACAACAACAGCATGCTCAACGTCGGCAAGTACACGCTGGCCAAGGGCGGTGCCAACGTGTTCGACGTCGCGGTCGTCTTCGCCGCCAACATCAACTACGACACCGCCAAGAAGTCGGCCTACCTGTACTTCAACGAGAACGTGCAGCGCGTCCTCGACGATGCGGCGCACCAGATCCGACCGCTACAGGCCAAGGGCATCAAGGTGATGCTGTCGGTGCTCGGCAACCACCAGGGGGCCGGCTTCGCCAACTTCCCGTCCAAGGAAGCCGCCTCGGCATTCGCCAAGCAGTTGTCCGACGCCGTCGGCAAGTACGGCCTGGACGGCATCGACTTCGACGACGAGTACGCCGAATACGGGAAGAACGGCACCGGGCAACCCAACGACAGCTCCTTCGTCCACCTGGTCTCCGCACTGCGTGACTACATGCCCGACAAGCTCATCTCCCTGTACAGCATCGGCCCGTCGGCGGAGAAGCTGTCCTACGGCGGCGTGGACATCACCTCGAAGTTCAACTACGCCTGGAATCCCTGGTACGGCCAGTGGCAGGTGCCGGGCATCGCGCTGCCCAAGTCGAACCTGTCTCCGGCAGCCGTCCAAATCGGAGCCACGCCCGCGGGCACCGCAGCCGACTTCGCCCGGCGCACCGTGGGCGAGGGCTACGGCGTGTACCTGACGTACGACCTGGACGGCTCCGACCGGCACGAGTACCTCTCCAGCTTCACGAAGGAGCTGTACGGCAGCGACGCCGTCTACACCCCGTGACGACGTTCGGGCGCGCTGCCGACGCCTGCGCCCCGTCGGGCAGTCCGTAGGTCAGCGAAGACGCCCCGCCCCGCCCCGAGCCCCCGGGGCGGGGCGGGGCGTCTTCGTCGCGGCAGCCGTTTCGACCTGCCGGCCGATCGTCGTCGAAGCGAGCGCGAACGCCGTCACCGTGCTTCCCCGATGCGCGCGGACGCAGGCGGGCGGCACCTGCCGGGACGGTCATGCCCCGGGTGCGGGACACAAGGGGCCGCCGTAGAAGGCGATGCGATAGGGCTATTACCTGCCCACCGCTTGCCCGCGCCCGCGGGTTCTGGTGCGGGCGCCGCCGGGTTTCGGTGGGGCCAAGAGCCGCAAGCCGCATCCGCACACCGCGCGCCTCGCCCTTCCCGTCGAGGGAACCTTGTCTAATGTCCCGAGCTGTCCAAATTGATCCGTAATGGGTCGGTTTGTATAGGTTCGGTGAACCACTTCACGCGCTTTGCACATCGAGAAGGGTTACGAGCTCCATGAAGACCTCCCGCATCTTCCCCGCCTCGCACGCCTCCCTGCGTGCCGTCTGCACCGCCGCTGTGCTCGCCGGGGCGATGGCCGTACCGACCACCGCGTTCGCGGTGGGCACCCCGGAGCAGCAGGACCGGCCCGCGTCCGCCGGCGCCGCGCGCACCGCACCCCAGGCGCCGGTCAAGGACAGGGTCAGGGCCGTCGGCCTCGGCGGCGGCATGGAGGCCGTGATCCACAACGGGGTCTGCGACCTCCAGGCGATCGGCAGCGGCAAGCCGTTCGCGACCCTCAAGAAGGGCCAGAGCTACAACAAGGGCATCTACGTCTACTTCGACGGCACGCACGTCCACTCCAAGACGCCGCGCGTGAACAACCACGGCAAGAACAAGCCGGGCCCGGCCCGTACGGTCATGCTGACCAACGGCGCGCGCGCCACCGTGCAGAAGGTCAACGGGAGTTACACGGCGAAGATCCAGCTCAAGAACAAGCAGATCGCCACCCTCAGCTCGACCCACCGCTCCGTCACGCACGAGGGCGTGCGCTACACGGTGAACCCGGCGAACGGGACGGTGGCGCTCCAGCGCATGGCCAAGCGTCAGGGCAGGCACGGTGCGAAGCACCGGGTGATCCACGTGCGGGCGCAGATGCGCCGCGCCCCGCAGCGCCAACTCCAGGCGCCGGTGGCCACCCAGGCCCAGCCCGTCGTGACGGAGCAGGCGCAGTCTCCCGTCATGAACCAGGCACAGCCGGCCATGACGGGCCAGGTCCAGGCACCGGCCTACGGTGACTGGGCGGCGCACCGCTCGTACCGTCCGATGGCTCGGGCGGGCGCGGTGGCGATGTCGTTCGCGGCCGCGGGTTCCGGCGGGGGCCGCTGAGATCGCAGGAGGCCGCTCGGGCCGAGGTCGGCGCGCGCGTGCCGTAGGCCCCGTGTGCACCGTCTCCGGTCCCGCCGTCCCCGCCCGAGCCCGTACGCGGGATCGCGCGAGCATCGGCCCGAACCGCCACATCGGCTTCGGCGCGAAGTGCGCCCGTGCATCCTGACCGGCGGCTGCTCCACGGAGCAGCCGCCGCTCGCGGCACCTGCCGGCCCCCTCAGGGCAGTTGACGGCCCCTCCTCGCCGTCCGCCCGTTCCGCCCCGTCCGCCCCTTGGTGCCCCACCACTCCTCCCACGCGACGCGAACCAGGCGTACGAGTTGCCGGAGGCGCTCGGGGTCGGGGCTGGGGAGGTGAGGACGTCCCCTTCGCCCTTCTCCCGTGTGGCACGGCCTCGCTCCGTGCTCGCGCGCGAGGACGTGCAGTGCGCACCAGCGTGCCTCGGTAGGTGTGCCCTTACACGTACCGGGTCAGGAACTGGACGGCCAAGCTGGTGGCGGACACCACCAGCCACAGGCAGCCGCCGAGCAGCAGGGGAGCGGCGCCGGCGCGGCGCAGCTTGGCGGGTTCGGTGGACAGGCCGATCGCCGAGAGGGCGACGGTGATCAGGAAGACCGCGAGCGCGCTGAGCGGGCCGTGGGCCGCAGACGGGACGAGCCCGACGGTGTTCGCGGCCGCGAGGACGAGGAAGCCGCCGAGGAACCACGGCACCAGACGGCCGACGCGGACCCGGCGGGGGAGCCCCTGCTCCGTACCTGCTGCGCCCGTACTCGCGTCGGCCGTCCGCGCGCGGCGACGGGCGAGGGCGGCGAGGCCCAGGCAGATCGGGATGATCAGCAGTGTGCGGGCGAGTTTGACCACCACCGCGTAGTCGGCCGCCGGGCCGCCGTAGGTGGTGGCGGCGGCGACCACCGACGACATGTCGTTGACCGCCGTGCCGGCGAACAGTCCGAAGGTGTGCTGCCCCATTCCCAGCAGGTGCCCGAGCACGGGAAAGGTCAGCACCGCGGCGATGTTGAAGACGAAGATCGTGGAGACGGCGTAGGCCACCTCCGCCTCGGCCGCGCCGATGATCGGGGTGACCGCGGCGATCGCGGAGGCGCCGCAGATGCCGGTGCCCACCCCGATCAGGGTGCGCAGGTCGCGGACGACCCCGAGGCGGCGTCCGATGCCGTACGCCGCCGCCAGGCAGACCGCGAGGGTCACGATCATCACCGGCAGCGAGCTGACGCCGACCCGCAGCACCTGTCCCAGGGAGAGTTGCGCCCCCAGCACCACCACCGCGGCCTGGAGCACTCCGCGTCCGGCGAAGGCGATGCCGGGGCGCAGCCGGTCGCCGGGTCGCGCCACGACCGCCACCAGCACCCCGAGCACGATGCCGCTCACCGGCCCGCCGACGACGGGCACCAACCGACCCAGTGAGGTCGCGACGAGGGCGACCGCGACGGCCAGGGCGAGCCCGGGCAGCCGGTCGACGAGGGCGGCGCCGGGCTTACGGGCGGGGGCGGGCTCACGGGCGAGGTCGGGCGGGTGGGTTGGCCGGGGGAGGCTGGCGTCCTTCATGATCACCACTCTGGGTGACCCCGTGCTCGCCCTGTAGCCCCTGATCGTGCAGGAGGTCATAGCCTGCACGCATGACCGAGTCATACGCTGGGGCTGTGACAGACTCCTCCGCGTCCGACCGCCCTTCCGCTCACCTCCCCCTGCGCACGCCCGACCTGGAGTCGCTGCGGCTTCTGGTCCTCGTGGCCGATCTCGGGAGCCTCGGCCGTGCGGCGGAGCGGCTGCGGATCTCCCAGCCGTCCGCCAGTCGCCGGCTGTCGACGTTGGAACGGGGCCTGGGACTGGTGCTGGTCGACCGGACCCGACGCGGCTCCCGCCTGACGCTGGCCGGGCAGGTCGTCACGGGGCACGCCCGGTCCGTCCTGGCCGAGCTGGACGACCTGCTCACCGGGGCCGGCAAACTGCGCGACCGGCGGGAGTCCGAACTGCGCGTCGCCGCGAGCCTCACCATCGCGGAGTACCTGCTGCCGACCTGGATCAGTGAACTGCGGAGCCGCCGGCCGGAGCTCTACATCGGGCTGCAGGTGACCAACAGCGAGCATGTGCCCGAGCTGGTGGAAGCGGGCGAGGCCGACATCGGGTTCATCGAGGGACCACGCCTGTCCCGCGTGATGTCCACGCGGCAGGTGGCCGAGGACCGGCTCGTCGTGGTGGTCGACCCCGGGCACCCGTGGGCGCGCCGCCGCGAGCCGCTGTCGGCGCGCGAACTGTCCCGCACCCCGCTGGTGCTGCGGGAGAGCGGTTCGGGCACGCGGCAGACCCTGGACCGTGCGCTGCACCTGGCGGGCTGCGACCGCGCCCGGCCCTTGGTGGAACTCGGCTCGACGGCCGCCGTGCGCGGCGCCGTGATCGCCGGCACCGGGCCGTCCGTCCTGAGTGAGCTGGCCGTCCGCGGGGACATCGTCGAGGGTCGGCTGACCGGCGTCGACGTGGCGGGCGTCGACCTCACCCGCGACCTGCGTGCGGTCTGGCCGAGCGGACGGCGCCTGGTGGGGCCGGCGGCGGAACTGGTCACGGTGGCCCGACGGGAAGCCACCGTCTAGCGGCCTGCCTGCCTGCGCGGTGCTGGGCGGACACCGCGCCCGCCCCCCAGCCCCTTCCGCACTGGCAGAGTGCTGACCCGGCCCGTTCGTGGTGAGCGGGCCGGGCTCCGTCAGTGGAAGCAGAGGCAGAACGGATGGCCCGCCGGGTCCGCGTAGACCCTCCAGTTGGCCCCGGGGCGGATCTGGTCCGTTCGCTCCAAGACGGTCGCGCCGAGGGCGAGCACCCGCTCCTCCTCCCCGTCGAGGTCGTCCACGTCGAAGTCCAAGTGCAGCTGTTGCGGACGCTGTTGACCGGGCCAATCGGGTGGTCGGTAGCCGTCCACCCGTTGACAGGCCAGCGGCGTCCCCTCGAACCCCTGCACCTCGACCCATCCGGGCTCCTCCGGGTCCGTGACCACCCGGCCGCCGAGCAGTTCCGCGTAGAACTCCGCGAGCCGTACCGGATCGTCGCAGTCCAGCGCGATCGCTTGCAGCTTCCGCATCACTTCCGACAGCCCTCGCTCTCTCGTCACTTCCACCACGCCCCGTGCGACAGGGGCGTACCCGTCACCGCGGCCGGACATGCGCGGCAGTGCTCCGGACGTCCTGGTGGGGCCGCGGCGTGCCGTGCCTCGCGATGCTGCGGTACGGGACGTGCCCGGCGACGGCCCCTTGGTGATCCCGCGAGGGCGAACGAACCGGTGGTCGGTGCCCGCCCCGACCGGTCAGGTCAGTTCGGCGGTGATCCGCCAGAACGGCAGGAGAACCCTGTCGTACTCGTCCACCGACACCAGGCCCTCTCCTTCCGGGGCGTTCGAGAGCGCGGGCGACAGGCTGTGCCACTGCTGCATGGACAGACCGGTGGTGTACTGGCAGGGCTCCATGCGCCGGATCGCCCAGTCCTCGGCGAAGTCCGCGCGCAGGCTGTCTTCGTCCATGGCGGCCGGCATCTTGAGGAAGGCCGCCAACTCGCCGCTGAAACAGAGGACGTGGAGCTTGGCGCCGGGTGCGCACACGCGACGCAGGCCCGTCAGGTACGCCCGCCGCTGATCGGCGTCCAGGCAGTGCAGCATGGCGCTGTCGACGACGGTGCGGAAGCCACCGGGGACACCGATGCCGTTCAGCTCGGTCGCGTCGGCGACGGTGAAGGTCACCGGGGCGGCGGCGGTGACCTTGGACCGGCTCTGCTCGATCGCGGACGGCGCGGCGTCGAACGCGGTCACCTCGTGTCCGCGGCTCGCCAGGAAGACGGCGTTGTCCCCCAGCCCGCAGCCGCATTCCAGGACCGGGCCGGTGATGTCGCCCGCCGCCTCCAGCTCGACGAGCAACGGCTGGGGACCGTCCAGCCGCCACGGGATGAGGTCCGTCTGAGGAGAGGCCGCACCGTAGGCGATCTCGCGCCCTTGGTACACCGCCTCGAAGTCCAACGCCGGCTCTGAGCCGCCTTGGTGGTCACGCACCGCATGCTGATCGGCCACAACTCTCACCCCTACTAGTAGACGAGGCTGTTCACTAATGCAAGTGTAGGCAGGAAGGAACGCCACCGTCTACTGTCGGGGGCATGGGAGAGAGTGCGAACCCGGGCCGCCGCCGTGGCGCGGAACTAGAACACGCGATCTACGCCGCGACGCTCGACGAGCTGGCCGCGAACGGCTACGGCCGACTCTCCATGGACGGCATCGCCGCCCGGGCCGGTACGGGCAAGGCCGCGCTCTACCGCCGCTGGCCCGGCAAGCAGCCCCTGGTCCTGGACGCCCTGCGCCACGCCCTGCCCCCGCTGCCCGAGCCGAACCCGGAACGCTCGACCCGGGAGAACCTCGCCGACGTCCTCACCGCCTTCAACGACGTACTGGCGGGCCGGACCCTGATACCGGGCATCGAGTTCATCGTCGACATGCTGCACGAGCCGGAGCTGCGCACCCTGTTCGCGCAACAGGTCATCGCGCCACGGCTGGCGAGCATCGACGCCCTCCTGCACGAGGGCGTCCACCGCGGCGAGTTCGACTCCGGGGCCGTGCAGCCCCTGGCCGCCCGCACCGGACCCGCGCTCATACTGCAGAGCTTCCTCCTCACCGGCGAACCGCCCGGCCCGCGGGAACTCGACCTCATCATCGACACCGTGCTCCATCGACCGGCCCCGCCGCAGCGGTAGGCGCGCGACGAGGGCGGGGCACTCGCGCCCTCTGTACCAGCCGGAGGCGGACGGGTCGGCGCACCGCCCGTGACGCCGTCAGCCCTGCACGGTGGGGCGGACGACGATTTCGCTCACGTCGATGCCCTCGGGCTGCTCGATGGCGTAACCGATGGCGGCGGCGACGGCCGACGGCGGCATGGCGATCTCGTCGCGCTGTCGGGCGATCGCCGCGGCCGCCGCAGGGCTCCCTCCCTTGCCCACGCCCTCCGTGTCGGTGAACCCCGGCGAGACCAGGGTGACGCGCAGGTCGGGCCCCGACTCCTGCCGCAGGCCCTCGGTCAGCACCTTCACCGCCGTCTTGGTGGCCGCGTAGACGGCCTGCGGGGACTTCACGACGTAGGCCGCGGTGGAGGCGACGTTGACGAACTGGCCGGAGCGCTGCCGCCGGAAGACCGGCAGCGCCGCCCCGATGCCGTTCAGCAGGCCGGTGACGTGGGTGGCCACCATGGCGTCCCAGTCGTCCTGGCGCAGCTCGTCGAACGGCGAGATGGCCATGGTCCCGGCGTTGGAGACCAGCACGTCGAGCCGGCCGAAGCGATCGAGTGCCGTGTCCGTCAGGCGCTTGAGGTCCGCGCGGCGCGTCACGTCGACGACGACCCCGACGGCCGAGCCGCCCCGCGCCGTGATCCGCTCGACCACCGCGTTCAGTCGTTCCTCGCGTCGGGCGCCGAGCACCAGGTGGGCGCCCCGTTCGGCGAGGTGGGTCGCCGTCGCCGCTCCGATGCCGCTGCTCGCACCCGTGATCGCGACGACCTTGCCCTCGACACCTGACATGACCGGATTCCTTTCGACGGGGAATTCCACTCCACGGGGAGTGCGCAGGTCAGCGCGTTGCCCTAGAGTAAAAGCGGGGGTGTCCCCACTTGGTGGAAAGAGTAAGTGGGGACACCCCCAGTTAGCAAGAGGAGAGCAGGAGAGGGGATGGCAACCGCTGATGGCTGACGGAGGAGCACCACGACCGCTGCGGGCCGACGCACGGCGCAACCGGGAGAAGATCCTCAAGGCTGCCGTGCGCGCGTTCGCGACGGAGGGGCTGGACGCGCACCTGGAACGCATCGCCAAGGAGGCGGGCGTCGGCAGCGCGACGCTGTACCGCAACTTCCCCACCCGAGAGGCACTGATCGAGGCGGTCTACCGCAACGAGGTGGCCCAACTCTGCGACGCCGCACCCACCCTGCTCGCAACGAAACCACCCCACGAAGCCCTGCGCGCCTGGACACTGCTCTTCCTGGACTACGTCACCGCCAAGTACGGCATGATCGACGCCCTGCGCGCCCTCGCCGCGACGGGAAGCAACCCCTACGGGAACAGTCGGGAAATGATCCGTACGGCCCTCACCGCACTCATGGACGCGTGCGCGACCGCCGGCACGATCCGCACCGACATCAGCCCCACCGACCTCGCCGCCGCCCTCGAAGGCATCGCCCTCACCTCGGCGCACCCCGACCAACGACCGCAAGCGGAACGCCTGCTGGCCCTCACCCTGGACGGCCTCACGGCCCGCCCGTGAAGACCCCTGCGGCACCGGTCGAGCCGCCGGTGCCGCTCCCGTCGCTCAACGGTGTCGCGGGTGGCGTGCGCGAGGCACGGTCACGCCACCAGGCGCAGCCAGGCCGCCGCGAGTGCGGCGTGACCGGCCGGCGTCGGGTGCACGCCGTCCTCGGACCAGTGCTCCGGCCCGCCCGCCGCGGCGAGTTCGGCGAACATGCCGTCCGCGGCGAGCAGGTGCGCGCCGTACGTGCGGGCGAGTTCGCGCACGACCTGGATCTTCGGGTCCAGGTCGGCCCGCCACTGCGCGCGGACCGCATCGTCGATGTGCGCGTGGCCGTCGCCGGCCATGACCGTGCCGCTGACGGGTACGAGGAACGGCTCGATGAGGATCAGCTCGGTGCCCGCCGCGGCCAACGGGGCGAGCAGGCGGTCGTAGCCCGCCGCGAACTCCTCCGCGGGGATCACGCGGCCCTCCGGGTCGATCGTGTGCCAGCCCATGTCGTTGACGCCGACGAGGATCGACACCACGTCCGGACGCGCGTCGAGCACGTCCGACTGCCACCGGGCTTCCAGATCGCTCACCTTGTGGCCGGCGATGCCGCTGTTCAGCCAGTTCACGGGCCGGTCCGGGTGCCTGAAGCCCCACTCGCCCGCAATCCGCAGCGGGTAGCCGAAGCCGAGGCCGTCCTCGCTGTCCAGCCGCTGGCTGTCGGTGACGGAATCGCCGGCGAACATCACGGTGGTTCCCGGACGGAGGGTGATCGTCATCTGTGCTCCTTGAGAGGTGGGGCGGGGGAGGGGGTCGGGAGTGCGGAGAGGGGGCGGCGGTTCAGGCTCCGGCATTGCCGAACCACTGGTCGGCGGCCTGCTCGAACGCCTTCCGGTCGACGTCGCGTTCGCCGATCCAGGCGACGACGCCGTCCGGCCGGACGAGCACGGCACCCAGCCCCAGGTCGTCCTTGGCCGTCCCGGCCGCGTACCGCAGCCGGCTCCGCCGGTCCGCTGCCGCGTCCCGCAGGCGGTGGTCGGTGCTGAAGTCGAGCACGACGCCCCGTCCGTCGTGCATCAGGTCGGCGAGGTACGCGCCGTCCTCCAGGCGGAAGTCCGGGGCGTTGCGGCCGACCAGCGGATGATCGCTGCCGAGGTCGTGGCGGACCGACGAGCCCGAGAGCTTCCCGAACGCGTAGGTCGTCCCGTCCTGGGTCCCGAGCAGGTCGCGCAGCACTCCTTGGAGGGCCTGGCCGTGCCGGTCCGGCGACATGGCCGCCACCTGGGCACGCGACCAGTCGAGCACCTGCGCGCCGACCCGGTGGCGTTCGCGGGTGTAGGTGTCGAGGAGTCCGTCCGGTGCGTGCCCGTGCACGGTCGCCGCGAGCTTCCACCCCAGGTTCAGGGCGTCGCCCAGCCCGGTGTTGAGCCCCTGCCCGCCGAGGGGGGAGTGGATGTGCGCGGCGTCGCCTGCGAGCAGGACGCGGCGCTGTCGGTAGGTCGTCGTCTGCATCGCCCGGTCGGTGAAGGTCGACGCGCGGTGGACCTCGGTCAGCGTCACGTCGGTGCCGGAGACGCGGCGCAGCACCGTCTGGAGGTGGTCCAGCGTCGGCGGCTGCGAACGGTCGAACGCGCCGCCGTCGAAGTCCATCGCGCCGATGTGCCCCTCCGCGCGCAACCGGAGGTACATGCCGGTCGGCGTCAGGTTGATGCCAGGGCGCAGCACCTCGGGATCGGCCAGGGTGGCGACCACCGTGTAGCCGGTGAACCGCGGTTCGGTGCCGACGAACTCGAAGCCGGCGAGCCGCCGCACCACGCTGCGCCCGCCGTCGCAGCCGACGACCCAGCGGGCCGCGTACGCCTCTTCGCCGGCCCGTACGACCACGCCGTCGTCGTCCTGTGCGAGGCCGGAGACGGTGACGCCGCGCCGGATCTCCACGCCGAGCTGGGACGCCCGCTCGGACAGCACCGTCTCGACCGCGGCGAGGCTGGTCATCGTGAAGTCCGGCGCCAGGCTGGGCAGTCGGAACGGCAGCGCGGTGAGGTCCACCTTGGTCGGGTCGAGCACGATGCCGGCGAAGTGCCCCACGCCACCGCGGATGGGCGGCGGCCCGTCCGCGTCGAGCTCCGGACCGGGCACGTCATGGGCACCCGACGCGGCCAGCAGCGGGGGCAGCAGGCCGCGGCGGTGGAACGCCTGGAGCGACGCGGCGAACAACCCCCGGACGCCGAGCGGCTCCGCCCGCCACGGGGACCCGGGCTCCGCCTCCCGCTCCAGCACGACGACGGAGCAGCCGGCGAGCCCCAACTCGCAGGCGAGGAACAGACCGACCGGGCCGGCGCCCACGATCACTACGTCAGGCATGAGGAATTCCCTTCGAAAGAACCCAACTCGTTGACGCCCCAAGGCTGCGGGGTGCCGCTCACACCGGGCTCACACGGCGCTGACACGGGAGCGCACCGGTGCCGCCCTGACGTGCGGACCCCGCGGCGCGTGCGCGAGGATGGGCAGATGGACGGGGGTGTGCGGCTCGGCGTCACGCTGCTCGGCGCCTTCGAGGCGTCGCGCGGTGACGTCGTCCTGCCCGTACCGGGCGCCCGCTTACAGGCCCTGGTCGCGCGGCTGGCGCTCGCCGGCGGGCGCGCCGTCGCACGGGAAACACTGGTCGACGCGATCTGGGCCGCGGACCCGCCGACCGACCCGGCCCACGCCCTCCAGGCCCTCGTGTCACGACTGCGCCGCACCCTCGGATCGGCCGGCGCCGTCGCGCCGGGCACCGGCGGCTACCGGCTGGCCGTCGACGCCGCCGACGTGGACGCACTGCGGTTCGAGCAGCTCGCCGAGGACGGCCGGCACCACCTGCGGGCCGGCGCACCGCATTCCGCGGCGACCGTGCTCGGGGAGGCCGTGGCGCTGTGGGGCGAGTGTCCCGGCGTCGAGCCCGCGCTCGTCGCCGTAGTGGCGCCCGCCGTCGCGACCCGGCTGGCCCACGCCTCGATCGAGGCCGTCACCGACCTCGCCGACGCCGAACTGGCCCTGGGGCACGCCGACGCGGCCGCCGTCCGCCTGACCGCCCTGCTCGCCGAGCACCCCGTCCACGAACGCGCCGCCGCGCTGCTCATGGACGCGCTCGCCGCCCAGGGCCGCCAGGCCGAGGCCCTGGCCCGGTACGAGCAGGTCCGCGCCACCCTGGCCGACGACCTCGGCACCGACCCGGGCGCCGCCTTGCGCGAACGCCACCTGCGCCTGCTGCGCGCCGACCGGCCCGCCCCCGACCCCGCGCCGACCGGACGGAGCAACCTGCCCGCGCCGCTGACCAGCTTCGTCGGCCGCGACGACGACCTCGCCCGGATCGACACGCTGCTCACGGCCGGACGGCTGGTCACTGTGGTCGGTCCCGGCGGCGCGGGCAAGACGCGGCTCGCCGTCGAGGCCGCCCGCCGCCACCGCCGCGAGTACCGCGACGGCGCCTGGATGATCGACCTCGCCTCGGTCACCGAGCCCGCCAAGCTCGGCGCGGCGCTGCTGGCCGCGATCGGGCTGCGCGGCTCGGCACTGTTCGAGGCCTCGGCCAAGCTGCGCGGCGACGCCAGGGGCGAACTGGAGGTGCTGGCCGACCAGTTGGGCGGCCGGGAGAGCCTGCTCGTGGTGGACAACTGCGAGCATCTCGTCGACGCCGTGGCACACCTGGTCGCGGCGCTGCTGGCCCGCTGCACCGGGCTGCGGGTACTGGCCACCAGCCGCGAGCCGTTGGCGATCGACGGCGAGAGCCTCGTCCTGCTCGGCCCGCTCGCCCTCCCCGCACCACACGCCGACGTGGCACGGGCCCGCCGGTCGGCGTCGGTGCTGCTGTTCAGCGAACGGGCGGCGGCCGTGCGGCCGGGGTTCGACGTCGACCGGCACAACCTCGGCGACGTGCTGCGCGTCGTCCGCAGCCTGGACGGCCTGCCGCTCGCCCTGGAACTGGCCGCGGCCCGCCTGCGCACCCTCTCGCTGCCGGACCTGGCCGCCGGGCTGTCCGACCGGTTCCGCCTGCTGACCACCGGCAGCCGCACCGCCGCCCCGCGGCACCGCACGCTGCGCGCGGTCATCGCGTGGAGCTGGGACCTGCTCGGCGCGGACGCGCGGACGGTCGCGGAGCGGATCGCGGTGCTGCCCGGTGGCGTCACGCCGGCCTCGGCCACCGCGATCTGCGCCGGCACCGCGGTACCGGCCGGCGAGGTCCGGGAACTGCTCGCGGACCTGGTCGACCGGTCGTTGCTGCACCTCGCGCCGGACACCGGCCGGTACCGGATGCTGGAGACGATCCGCGAGTACGGCCTGGAGCGCCTGGCCGAACAGGGCACGTCGACCGACGTGCGGGATCTGGCAGCCCGTCACTTCGCCGAACTCGTCGCCCGCCACGACCCGCTGCTGCGCGGCCCCGAGCAACTCGACGCGCTCCACGCGCTGCACGCCGAGTACGCCAACGTCCTCGCCGCGCTGCGCCACCTCCACGACACCGGCGCCGCCGCCCGCGCGATCGGGCTCGCGGTGAACCTCATCTGGTGCTGGCGCATGCTCGGCCGGCACGTCGACGCCGCCCACTGGCTCGGCGCGGCGGTCGCGTTGCCGATCGAGCAGCCGAGCGTGGAGCGCGACATCGCCGAGGGGATGCTGCGGCTCGACCTCGTCGCCACCCCGGGCACCCCGGTCCTCGACGTGACCGAGGAGCGGGGCGAGGAACTGTGCGCGCTCATCGGCCGCCTGCGGAACCATCCGGAGCTGCCGGGCGCCGGTGGCGCCCTGCTCGCGACCCGACTGGCCGCCCTGGACGAGGAGGCCGACGCGCCGTCGACGTTCCTCGGGCGGCTCGTCGACGGGCCGGACCCGTGGCTGGCCGGACTGGCCCGCATGTTCCGCGCCCACTTCGCCGAGAACGAGGCCCACCTCGATCAGGTGCGCAGCGACGTGCCCGCCGCCCTGGCCTGCTTCGAGGCAGCGGGCGACCGCTGGGCCCTGGCCAAGGCACTGCCGTTGCGTGCGCTGCTGCGGCAGTACGACGGGGACCTCGACGGCGCCCTGGCCGACCTCGACGAGGCCATTCGGCTGGCCCGCGAGTTCGGGTCGCTCAGCCTCGACGACGAGATCTTCATCGAACTCCGTCGCATCGACGTGCACGAGCGGCTCGACGACGGCGGACGGGCGGGGCGACTGATCGCCGCGGCCCGCGAGCGCGCGGCGCGCTCGGCCTCACCCGAGCTGGCGATCGTGCTCGACGCCCGGGAGGCCGGTCTGCACGTCCGGACCGGCGATCTGGACCGGGCGCGCGAGCTGGTCGAGTCGGCCGAGGCCGGGCTGTCCGAGCAGCTTCCGGCCGTCGGCGCCCACGGGCGGGCCCTGGTCGCCACGGCACGGGGCGCGCTCTGCCTCGCCCGCGGCGACGGGCCGGGCGCCCAGGAGGCGCTGGACCGGGCGTACGAGGCGGCGGTCGACAGCAGGGACATGCCGTTCGCCGCGACGGTGGTGGTGACCGTGGCCGGCCTCGCCGCGCACTACGGGCGGCACCGGGACGCGGCCGGCCTGCTCGGCGCGGCGGCCCGTCTGCGGGGCGCCCACGACCACACCGACCCGCAGGTCCGCGCGGTGAGCAACCGCAGCCGGCGCGCGCTCGGCGACGACCGCTTCGCCGAGGCGTACGGGGCCGGCTGGAACCTCGACCCGTCGGCGGCCCTGACCCGGACCGACCCGACGCGCCTGCGCTGCGTGCCGCCGCCGTCCGGGCCACGTCCCGAACCGGGCCCCGTCGTGCAGCGGTGACCCTGGGCGGCCGCCATGCCGCCGCTGCCCACCGAACGTCCTCCCGCGGGCGTGGTCAGCTGCTGCCCTCGCGCTTGAACAGCGTCTCGACCACGCCGTGCGGGTCGGGGGAGTGGGGGCGGAGTACCAACCTGGTTCCCGCGCCGCCCACTCCGTACGTGAAGGGATCGGACCGTGCCATCCAGCTTTCGTCCTGCTCCTCCTGAATCGGGTTGCACTTGCGGTGGGTGGTCGGGCGCATGGCGGAGACGGTGAGGACGTCGCCGGTGAAGTGGGCTCGGGCGGTGACGCCGTTGCAGACGAGTCGGCCGGTCATCGTCCCGTTCTCGTGGAAGATCCAGGAGATCCTCCTGCTGTCCGGGTCGGAGCCCTGTCCGCCGTCGTCGCCCTGCACGTACCAGTAGTGCCATCGTGCGCCGAAGAAGCCCCGCGCCGGCCGGGTCACGCTGAGGGCCACGCGGTCGCCCCGGTCGTTCTTCAGGTCGAGGGTGCCGTCTTCGCCCGCGCGGTCGGGCTTCCGCTCGGATATCGCCAGGTGCCCGGTGAAGACTTCCTTGAGCTTCTGCTCGAAGGACGTCAGGCGCTGCGGGCAGCCTGAGACGGTCGCCGCCGGGCTGTCGCCCTTGAGCGTGAGGTCGTCGGCCCGCACGTCCGCCGTCAGCCGGAAGGGCGTGCAGCCGTAGGTGCCCGACACGGTGCCGTCGCGGCGGAACTCGACCCAGTTCCTGAGGAACGTCGTCGCTTCGGTGAGGGGTGGCGAGGAGAATTTCCGGCCGTCGACCTGGCCGCCGTCGAAATTGAGGACTGCGCCCACCAGCAGGTCGCCGGCGCCGCCCGGACGTTGCTTCGGGACGTCGGGGTCCGCGCGCCCGGCGTCACAGGCGGTGGACATCAGCAGTGTGACCAGCACGGCGAAGGTGGGGGAGAGGGCTCGGCGGAATCGGCGCATGGTCACAGGACGCGTGAGCGAACGGGTGGGTTGTACGCGCGGCCGAAACCGGCCGAGGATCCGCCGCGGATGTTAGTGGGGTGTTAGTGGGGTGGCAGGCGGGTGGGGGAGGGTGGGTGCCGCACCGAGAAGACACCGAGAAGACACCGCGAACACATCGCGAACACTGACTGTCCCGGGGGACCCGAGATGAACTCCAACACCGCTGTCGGCACTGTCCGCACGGCCCGCCGTCGGCGTGCCCTGCGCCTCGTCGCGACCGGACCGCAGTCGGGCGGCCCGCACGCCGGCCAGGGCACGTCGCAACCCCCGCTCCGCGCCGCGCAGTTGGCGGACGACGGCAACGCGGAGGTCCACTACCTCGACCAGTGGCGTCATCACGCCGAGGCCGTCAGCCGTGGTACGGCGGTGGCGACGTCGGAGACCGGGGCCGTGCTGTGGGCCTCGACGGCGACGGCATGTCCGCTGTGCTCGGCACCGGCGGCGTGACCGTCGCCCACGCGTGCATCCGGCCTGGCCACGAGCGGTGGAACTCCCCGGGGGGGGGGCTCCGCCGCCGCAGCAACCCGCGCCAGACCACGCAGGGCGCCATCCGCTCGGATGCGAGCCCGATGCCCAGCAACTGCGCCACGGTAAGGAAGGTCGCTGATGTCCCGTCAGTCGAAGATCGCCCTGTTCGCCTCCCTGCTCACCCTGATCATCGGGCTGGTCTGCGCCGCACAGGACCAGATGGCGGGCAGACCGCAGGCGCAGCCGGAAGCGGAAGTGGGGGCGAAGGTGGGGCACGGGGCGGTGCCGGCGGTCAACGCCGCGGGGACGTTCCGGAACCCGCTGAACACGGGGGCGGACCCCTTCCTCACCTATGCGAACGGGGCCTACCACCTCACCACCACCCAGAACGACAGCATCAAGATGTGGAGTTCGCCGTCGCTCGGCACGCTGCTGGACGCGGACCCGGTGACCGTGTGGCGGGACAGTGACCCCACCCGCAACCAGCACATATGGGCGGCCGAGTTCTACCGTTTCGGCAACCGCTGGTACATGTACTACACGGCCGACGACGGCGTGGACGACCATCACCGGCTGTACGTCCTGGAGTCGGACGGCGACGACCCGGCCGGGCCGTATCACTTCAAGGCGAAGCTGACCCCGCCCGACCACACGAACGACTTCGCCATCGACCCGAGCGTCTTCCAGCACAACGGCAAGCTCTACCTGGCCTATTCGGGGCTCAACCCCTACCAGCACAACGGCCTGAACATCGCCCCGATGTCGAACCCGTACACCGTCTCCGGGGACGCGGTGGCCCTCAAGGCCGACGGGGGCTGCCCGGAGGTCCGTGAGGCCCCCGAATTCCTCAACCGCAACGGGCGCACCTGGCTGACGTACTCCACCTGCGACACCGGCAAGCCCGACTACCAGCTGTGGATGCTGTCCCTGCCGGACAACGCCGATCCCCTGCAGCCAGGCAATTGGCAGCAGCACCCCGGGCCGGTCTTCGGCCGCAACGACGCCAAGGGGGTCTACGGCCCCGGCCACCACGCCTTCTTCCGGTCACCCGACGGCACCCAGGACTGGATCGTCTACCACGCCAAGTCGACCTCGGCGTACACCTACGGCAACCGCACGACCCGGGCCCAGCCGATCCGCTGGCGGGCGGACGGCAGCCCGGACCTGGGCCGGCCGTTCGCCCTGGGCGCGACGCAGGGCCTGCCTGCCGGCGACCCCGGCAACGGCAACTACTGGATCAACGACGACGGCCGGTCGAGCGGACCGGGCCACGTCACCTACCAGGGTGCCTGGAACTCGGGCAAGGGGTGCGCGACCCAGTGCTTCTGGGGCGACGACCACTGGAGCGACCGGACCGGCAACACCGCGACCTTCACCTTCACCGGCACCCGCATCGCGCTGCTCTCCGTACGGGACACCGGCAACGGCATCACGGCCCTCAGCGTCGACGGCGGCCCCGAAAAGCGCGTCGACTTCTACGCCTCACCCCGCACGGGCGAAACGCTCCAGTACCTCAGCCCGCGGCTGCCTTCCGGCAAGCACACCCTGCGCGTCCGGGTCACCGGGGAACACGGCGCACCGTCCACCGGAGCCTTCGTGAGCGTGGACCGGGCCGAGGTCTACACCGACTGAGACCGACCGAGGGCCCGACCGTCCGCGTCGTCGCGCACGGTTCGGGCGCGCGCGCCGACCCGTGACGTGCCGGCGCTGCCTGCGGCCGGCGGCGCGGCGCGGAAGGTCCGCCGGTACGTCGACGGGGCCACGCCCGCCTCCGCCGCCAGGTGGCGCCGCAGCGAGGTGGCGGTGGCGAAGCCGACCTCGTGGGCGATCCGTTCCACCGACAGGTCGCTGGACTCCAACAGGTGCCGCGCGCGCCGCAGCCGCTGCTGGGTCAGCCAGCGGCCGGGGCTCAGCCCCGTCTCCTCCCGGAAGCGCCGGGCGAAGGTCCGGGTGCTCATCGCCGCGTGCGCGGCCAACTCGTCCAGGGTGAGCGGCAGTTCCAGCCGATGCAGCGCCCAGTCACGGGTCGGCCCGGTGCCCGTTCCGCCCGCCGGCGGCAGCGGCCGCTCGATGTACTGCGCCTGACCGCCGTCCCGGTACGGGGGCACGACGCAGCACCGGGCGACGTGGTTGGCCACTTCACTGCCGTGATCCTGGCGGACCAGGTGCAGGCAGACGTCGACGCCGCTCGCCGCGCCCGCCGAGGTCAGCACGTCACCGTGGTCGACGAAGAGCACACCGGCATCGAGCTCGACCCGCGGGAACAACTCCCGGAAATGGTCGGCGAGCGCCCAGTGGGTGGTGGCCCGACGCCCGTCCAGGAGGCCGGCGGCGGCCAGCAGGAAGGCGCCGGTGCAGATGGACACCAGACGGGTGCCCGGGCGGACGAGGGAGAGCGCCGCGAGCGCTCGCGGGTCCGGGGCGGTGGCCGAGGCCCGGGAGATCGCGTACGGGGGGATGACCACGGTGTCCGCCTCGGCGAGCACTTCGGGACCGTGCCCGGGGGTGACGGTCAGGTCCGCGTCGGTCCGCACGGCCCGCCCGTCCACGCTCGCGGACAGCACCTGGTAGCGGCCACCGGCGGACCCCAGGACCCGGTGCGGGATGCCGAGTTCGAAGGGGTAGACGCCGTCGAGGGCCAGGACGACGACCTGGTGGGCGCCGGGCCGCGGATCCGGGTGCATCCGGCGGTCCGCTTCCGCCGCGCGGTCGGCGAGGCCACGGGCCCGGGTGGGCAGAGAGGGCACGGTGGGCGCGGTGCGGGCGGTGGGAGCGCCGTCGGTACCGGGGACGCGGCGGGCGGCAGGGTCGAGAGCCATGGCAGGAATGTATCGAAGGCTGACCTTCTGGCCATCGTCCAGGCGCGGACCGTACGGCCAATATCGAGGCATGACTTCCACGCACACCCCTGACGACCTCAACTCACCCGATAACTCACCCGATGGCTCACCTGATGACTCACCCGATGCGACGACCATGACGAACCCACCTGAGCCCGCTGACTTCCCTGACTTCCCTGACTCCCTTGGCTCCCCGGAATCTCCGAAAACTCCGAAATCTCCTGACCTCGCTGCCGCCTCGAACGGCGCCCCCGTGATGCACGCCCTGCACCAGACGACCCTCGGCGGCCCCGAAGTCCTCCAACTGACCGAGCTTCCCCGGCCCGCGCCCGGCCCCGGCCAGATCCTCGTCGCCGTGCACGCCGCCGGACTCAACCCCACGGACTTCAAGCACCGCGCCCTGCGCATCTTCCTGCCGCCCCCGCCACTGACCCTCGGCTGGGATGTCTCCGGCACCGTGGTGGAGACCGGCGTCGGCGTGACCCTCTTCCGGCCCGGGGACGAGGTGTTCGGCATGCTGCCCTACCCGCACGGGGCCGGCTCCCACGCCGAGTACGTGACCGGACCCGCCCGCGCCTTCGCCGCCAAACCGGCCGGCATCGACCACGTCCAGGCGGCCGCCCTACCGCTCGCCGCACTCACCGCCTGGCAGGCCCTCGTCGACACCGCGGACCTCCGGGCCGGTCAGCGGGTGCTGATCCACGCCGCGGCCGGCGGCGTCGGTCATCTCGCCGTCCAGATCGCCAAGGAACGCGGCGCGCACGTCACCGGCACCGCGAGTGCCCCCAAGCACGACTTCCTGCGCGCACTCGGCGCGGACGCCTGCATCGACCACCGCTCCGAGGACTTCACCGACACCGAGGAGCGCTACGACGTCGTCCTGGACGCCCTCGGCGGGCAGACCGCCACCCGTTCCGTGCGCGTGCTCCGCCCCGGCGGCGTCCTCGTCTCCCTCCTACCGGGTGCCGAGGACACCCTGGCCGTGGCGGAGCAGGCACGGGTCCGCGCCGTCAACCTGCTCGTCGAGCACGACCAGGCCGGGATGCGCGCCCTCGCCGAACTCGTCGACCGGGGCCGGCTCCGCGCCCATGTCTCCGCCACCTTCCCCCTCGCCGACGGCGCCCGGGCCCACGCGCTCGGCCAGACCGGCCGCACCACGGGCAAGCTGGTCCTCACCGTGCGCTGAGTTCGGCACTTCCCCATGGGGAGGCGTGACTTCCCCACGGGAAGGACGGGTCACCGGCCGACCGTCGCCGTGAGGCGTCGCAGTGCGGCGCGGGCGGGCGGGCCCCAACTGGGCTTGCCCCCGGGGCGGCCGCGGACGCCGGCGTCCGCGATGTGGATGCCGGCGAGGGCGCGCAGCACCGCCCAGCCGCGGGCGCGACGGAGGGTGGCGGCGTCCGGGCCGGGCCGGTACGCCGCGTGGAAGCGGTCGAGGGCGCCGTCCGGGAGCAGGATCCACGCGGCGGCGAGATCGCAGGCCGGGTCGCCGGCGAAGAGGTCGCCGAAGTCGATGACACCGGCGAAGGCACCGTTCGTGGTCAGGACGTTGGCCGGGTGCAGGTCGCCGTGGAGCCAGTGGGAGGGGCCTGCCCAGTCCGGCGCCGCGGCGGCGTCCACCCAGACCGCACGGACCGCGTCCGGGTCACGGATCAGCCCCAGTTCGGTGGCCGAGGCGAGCCCGTTGGCGAAGCGTTCGGCATGGCCGGCCAACGGTCCACCGCGGTCCCGGCCTGTGGGTGCCCCGGCGGGGGCGGGGCGGTGGAGAGCGGTCAGGAAGGCGGCCAAGGTGTCCGCCGCCTCCGCTGCGTGCGTGGCGGGGGCGCGGTCGGCGGGTTCGCCCGGCACCCACGTGGTGACGAGCCAGGGCCGCGGAAACCGTGCGGAGGGCTCACCGAGACGCTGCGGCACGGGGATCGGCAGCGGAAGGTGCGGGGCGAGGACGGGGAGCCAGAGGTGTTCCTTGCGCAGCAGCGCGTCCGCGGACCGCGTCGCCCAAGGCAACCGCACCGCGAGGTCGTCGCCGAGCCGCCACATCTGATTGTCCCAGCCGAGCGCTCCGAGCTTCAGCGGGCGATCCGCCAGGTCGGGGTGCTGCTCGCGCAACAGATCACGGATCACGTCCGCGGTGATGTCTCGGTCGGTCTCGATGGCCGTCATGCGGAGCAACGGTAGTCGGGGAGCGGCCGGTCGGGGTTCCGGGCGGATCCGCGTCGAGCACGGGCGGGCCTCGGCGACGTCAACCGATCGGTCGACACCGGCGTCCACCGATCCGCACGTCGCGGTGAGCCGCTCCGACGACGAGACGCGGCCGGACACGACCCAGGATGGACGTGGACCTGGACGTGGACGGGGGGTCGGTTGGGGATGAGGCAGTGGGCGCAGGCGGGTCCGGCCCGCCGAGGGGCGTCGGGTGCAGTGGCGCCGAGCCAGGCACTTCCGCCCCCGACACCCCTGAGAAATAACGGAGTTGATGGGATTTGACCCGCGCAGAGGATGGCGAAGAGGTCGCCGAGCGAGGCCGCCGCGCCGGCCGAGTGCCCCGCGGCCTGCCGAACGCGCCGCACCGTGCCGCGGCCCCGTGCCCGATCTCGTTCCCGGCCCCACCGCCGACCTCGACGGCCAACGGGACCCCCCGTCCCGTGCGCCGTCGGCCCCACCTGTCCGCGGCCCGCATCCGCGCCGGACTGCGGGCGGGGATCGGGATCGCGGTCCGTACGAAGACGGCGACGACGCTGTCCGTGCTGCGCACCCGTACCCCCTGGAGTCCTAGGAGCACCACGATGCATGCCCTCGATCGCGCCTTGCTGGAGGCCGCCAGGCACGGCGACACCGACGCCGTGCGCGCCGCCCTCGACGGAGGCGCCGCGGTGGACACCCGTGACGCGCACCGCCGTACTCCTCTGCTGCTGGCCGCCCTCGGCGACCACGTGACGGCCGCCGAGGTGCTGGTGGCCGCCGGTGCCGACCCGAACGCCCAGGACGACCGGGACGACAGCCCGTGGCTGGTCACCGGCGTCACCGGCAGCGTCGCCATGATGCGCGCCCTGCTCCCGGCCGGCCCCGACCTGACGGTGACCAACCGCTTCGGCGGCACGTCCCTCATCCCGGCCGCCGAGCGCGGTCACGTCGGCTACGTGCGTGCCGTGCTCCGCGAGACCGACATCGACGTCGACCACGTGAACCGGCTCGGCTGGACCGCCCTGCTGGAAGCCGTGATCCTCGGCGACGGCGGCAGCGCCCAGCAGGAGATCGTCGAGCTGCTGATCACCGCCGGCGCGACCCTGGACCTGCCCGACGAGGACGGCGTCAGCGCCCTCAGGCACGCCGTGCGCCACGGGTACACCGAGATCGCCGACCTGCTCAAGGCCATCCGATGAGGCGGGCCGCACCCCGGCGGCGGGCCCTTGCGGCCGTCCGTGCCTCGGCCGTGTGCGTCACCGTCGGACTCGTCGTCGCGGGATGCTCCGCCGGTCCGGCGGCCGACGCGTCGGCCGCGCACGACGGTTCACCGTCCGTCGCGGCGCAGAAGGTCCCCGCGCCCTCCGGCCGGACGCCCGAAGGCACCGTGCTCGTCGCCGACTTCGGCGCCGACACCGTGACCTTCGTCGATCCCGCCCGGGGCGCCTTCGACGCCGTGCGCGTCGGCACCGCTCCGTACGGGCTGGCCGTCGGCGGCGACGGCCGTGCCTGGGTCGCCACCGCCGAGGGCGTCGCCGTCGTCGACACCGCCGGACGCAAGCGGATCGCCCGCATCCCGTACGCGACGAAGGGCATCGGGGAGCCGACGCACGGCGAGTACCGCGGCGGCGGCATGGGCATCGCGCTCGCTCCTGACGGCCGGCATGCGTACGTCGGCGTCAACCGGCCCGGCGGCAACGGCACCGTCGAGGCGATCGACACCCGCAGTCTGAAGGTCACGGGCGTCGCCGAGGTGGGCCGTCGCCCGTTCGACGTGGACGTCGCACGGGACGGGCGCGAGGTGTACGCCACGGATCACGACTCCTTCGACGTCACCGTGGTGACCGCGGGCTGCCTCCGCACCCGGCGCATCGAGGTCGCCCCCTACGGCACCGAAGGCGGCCTCGGCTCGTGGCTCAAGCCGCACTACACCGCCGTACGCCCTTCGGACGGCAAGCTGCTGCTGCCGTTCGAAGGGGAGCGGCTGGCCGTCGTCGACCCGGAGACGGGCCGCACGCGCATCGAGAGGATGACCGCCAACACCCATCAGCACGGCGTCACGATCACCGACGACGGCACGCTGTTCGCCGTCGGCACCGGCCCGATCGACCCCTCCCGGGACAAGGGCCCGTCGCTGACCGTGCGCACCCCGCAGGGGCACGAGAAGGTGATCCCGCTGGACGGCCCCCACGAGGACGTCGCCGTCTCGGCCGACGGCCGCACCGCCTACGTCACCGGTGGCTTCACCCGCGACGGCTACTGGAACGGCCTCTCCGTCGTCGACGTGGACTCCGGCACCGTCCGACGCCTCACCGCGGGCGCCCGCCCTTTGGGCATCGCGATTCTCTGAGCCGGAGCTCGCCCGTCGCACCGGCGACCCGATCGTCCGCGCCTCGGCCCGTCGTCAGCGGCCGGTGACTGTGTTCGCGGACAGCCCCCGGTCAGCGAGTTGTTGGGCGTAGAGACTGGTGGGAAGGGTGTGGTGGCCGGGTGACTGGACCTGTCCGTCGCTTCCGCTCTGCAGGGTTCCGGTGCAGCCGATGGCCCAGTTGTGGGCGGTGGGGGGTTCCTGGACCGTGTAGCTGCGCGTGGTGCAGTTGTAGGCCGTGCTGTTGGCGTCGGACCAGCCGTGACCGCCGCCGCGGGTGCCGTTGTTGACCAGCAGCAGCGAACCGTCGAGCGTGACGTTGTCGTACAGGGTGCCGCTGCCCCAGCGCTGGTGGCCGCCCGCGTCGTAGGTGTCCTTGACCAGGGTGGCCTTGCAGCCGACGAAGGCGTTCGGGCCGGCCTGGCGGCCGTAGGTGGTGAAGGCGTGGACCTTGGCGGCGGTCACCGCGCAGTCCTGGACGAGGTTCTGCTGGCCTTGGAGCAGGTACGCCTCGGAGCGGGCGGAGCTGTCGGTGGTCAGCATGTCCAGTGCCTGGGTGTGCAGGACGGAGATGCGGCGGGACTGGGGACCGAGCGCGGTCTGACCGCTGCCGCCGAAGTGCCGCCAGGTGACGCCCGAGATCCAGGAGTCCTGGACGGCGTTGAACTCCCAGGGCGCGGCGTTGTAGAAGGTCTTGGCGTAGTCCGGGGCGGCGGCCATGGCCCGGCCGTCGAGGGCGAGGTCTTCGATGCCGACGTGGTCGATGCGCGGGAAGGCGTAGCGGTAGACGGTGGCGTGCGTGTACTGCCGCTCCAGTGCGTTGGTGAGCGGAACGTCGAGGGTGATCCGCCGGCCCTGGATCGCGGTGATCTTCCGCTCGAAGCGCAGGCTCCAGTTGGGGGTGAAGATGCCGTGCATGCCGATCGCGTCGATCCATGCCTGGGTGGTGGGCCGCTCCACCACCACCTCGTCGCCCACCTTGAGCCCCGTGGTGCCGGCGAGGGTGAGGCCGGTCGCGCCGACGGGCACGTAGCCGTCAGTGACTGGCTCCGCCTCACCGACCCGGGCGTACGAGGACTTCCTGCCCAGCGTGATCAGCGTGCGAGCGGTCGCGGTGTCCGCGACCAGTGTGGTGCCCGAGGCTCCGCCACCGGCCCCGCGCAGGACGACGCCGCCGGCGTCGAGGTGGAGTTGGCCGGCGATGTGGTAGCTGCCCGGCGCCAGTTGGACCGCGCCGCGCACACCGTCCTTGCCCACGGGCAGGGCGGACGCCTTGTCGAGGGCGGCCTGGATCGCGGCGGTCGCATCGCCGGCGCCGGGCGCGGGCACGGTCACCCGAGTCGCGACCTTCGGCAGCGGGACGCCCCCGCCCTCGTACCCGGCGTAGGAGTAGTCGGGCACGCGGTTGCCCTGCGCGTCCCGCCCGTAGGCCAGCCGTCCACCCTTCGTGCTGATCCACGTGCCACCGACCGGGGCCGCGGATGCTGCCGAACGCTTCCCGGCCCCGGCCCCGACCCCGGTGCCGGGGCTGCCCTGGGCCACCGCCTGGGTGACCACGACGGCTGCGATCCCCGCGACCACGGCCACCGCCGACACATACGCATACCGGCGACTTCGCGTCCGGCTCCTGACCTGATCCACTGGGTGCTCCCGTTGCGGTGTGGGGATCGTCTGCGCTGGTCAAGATGGCGCGCCCGGGGTGGGAGTTCGGGTGTCGGCACATGCTTGGGACGCCCTTGACGCGTTCGAGGCGAAGCGATGGCCAAGCGCTGGTACGGACATGACGGTGCGCCAGGGATGGAAACGAGAGGCCGGACGGGACCCTTGCGGCGGTTGGCGCGCGCGGCCTCACTCAGCGTCTGTCGACGACGATCTTGCCGTTCAGGACCGTCATGCTGAGTTCGCGCAGATTGCCGACGTCCTCGGTGGGGTCGGCGGTCAGGACGAGAAGGTCGGCGCGCTTGCCGGGCGCCACCGTGCCGAGATCGGGGCGGACGCACTGCCGCGCCGCGCCGCTGGTGCCGGCGACGAGCGACTGGAGTGGCGTCATCCTCGCTGAGACCATCAGCGCGGCCTCTTCCCGGGTGTTCGCCCCGAACACGCCCCGGCCGCTGAAGGTGTCACTGCCCAGGGCGATGCGCACGCCGGCCTCGGCGACCTTCTTGACGTTGCCCCGAACATCCGGTCAATCCGGCGCCTGACGTGTCGGGAGGGACGCCCTCGGCCTCCTCGGGCCCGGCCGCGGTCGGCATGGCGTCTCGTGCGAGGGAGCGGAGGCAGTCGGGCGAGGACGCGCGAAGGCCCGCTGTCCCTGTCGTGCGGGGCCGGGCCTACTCCGACGGCTCGCGCAGGCGCACGGCGAGGGCGGCGATGTCGTCGTCCAGGCGGCCTTTGCTGTAACGCAGGAGGTCGCGGTGGAGCGCCGTGAGCAGCTCGTGCGGCGCCCGCGGCAACTGCCGGCGCATCCAGGCGGCCAAGGGGAAGAACTCGCCGTCGCGGGCGCGCGCCTCGGTGACCCCGTCGGTGTACAGGAGCAGCAGGTCGCCGGGGGAGAAGTCGAAGGCGTCGATGGTGTAGTGATCGCCGATCAGTTCCGCGAGGTTGAGCAGTGGCGAGGGGTCGGTGGGTTCGAGGGCACGGAGTTCACGGTGGTTCAGGAGCAGCGGCGGCGGGTGTCCGCAGTTGAGGATCTCGATGCGCCCGCCCCCGTGCGGCATCTCCGCGAGGAGGGCCGTGGCGAAGCGCTCCACCGGCCCCTCGGCGGGGAAGGCGGCGTTGTAGCGGGCGGTGCTGGCGTCCAGTCGGCGCGCGACGCTGACCATGTCGGCCTCGCCGTACGCCGCCTCCCGGAAGGAGTTGACGATCGCCGCGGCCGCCCCCACGGCCGGCAGCCCCTTGCCCCGCACGTCGCCGATGAGCATCCGCACCCCGTAGTGCGTGTCGACCACCTCGAAGAAGTCCCCACCGATACGGGCCTCCGCCGCGGCCGCGACGTACAGCGATTCGACTTCGATGTTCCCGAAGCGGCGCGGCATCGGGCTCAGCACCACCTGTTGTGCCGCATCGGCGACGAGTCGCACTTGAAAGAGGGTCCGCTCCCGCTGGAGCCGGACGTGACTTCCGTACGCGGCGGCCACCGTGACCGCGATGATCCCCCCGGCCGTCCACCACGTCCCCAGCCCGGGGAACACGATGCTCAGGCCGATCATCAGGAAGAGGCAGACCGTCCCCAGCAGGACGGTGGGAAGCACCGGCCACATGGCGGCGGCGAGGGCCGGCGCCGCGGGCAGAAGGCGGCTGAAGGCCATTTCCGGGGGAGTGGTGTAGGCCAGGCTGGCGATGACGACGGTGAGGACGACCGGCGATAGCCGCACGAGCCTCCACCGGCCGTATCGAAGGAGCCGCTGCCGCCCAGACCCAATCACGTTTCACAGAATATCTATACAAAGAGAACAAAGCGCTCTGATGGCTCGGAGTCGGCCACCTGTCGTCGGCCGGCCTCGGCGTGCCGCCATGGTTTTGACCTCCGCCGCCCGGCCGGGACGCCGCCCGGCTGCCCGGACAGCGGCCACCCCGTTCCGCGCCCCGCCCGGTAACCCGAACACCGTCCGGAACCGCGGCATCGCCGTCGGCAGGACCGCCACGAGGACCGCCAGGAGGACCACCGGCAGGGCCACCCAGCAGATCGGCGCGGGCCGGTCGTTCACCGCGATGGCGGACACCGAGGTTGACGCGACCTCGGGGCTGCTGCGGGGCGGTCCAGCGGTCACAGGGGGACCCCGCCCAGGCCGTGGCGGTCAGCGGGCGTTGGCACCGGCTTCCCAGACGAATTCGTCCAGGTCTCGGCAGGGACTGGCGGCGCCGGACAGCACGAGGCGGTGGGACCCGGAGCCTTCCGCGGAGACGCCCACGTCCTTGGCGAGCGCGCGACGCTTGTACAGCGCGAGCTTGACGCGGCCGGGGGCGCTGGCGAACTCGACGTACTTGCCGCCGAAGCTCCTGCCCACGCTCAGGCCCCGCTCCGCGTAGAACTGCTTGGTGGCCTTCACGTCCTCGACGCCCAGCAGGAGCACGACGTCGTCGAAGTCACGGGTGACCGGGCCGGTGTCCTTCTTCGCCGACGTCGCGATCTTCACGATCGTGCCGTCCGGGGCCTGGACGACGCCGCCGTAGCCCCACAGCGACTTCGAGGCGGGCTTGAGCACGGTGGCCCCGGCGTCGAGCGCCGCGGTGACGAGGGCGTCGACGTTGCCCGGCTGGGACGCCACCAGCGACAGTGCGAATCCGCGGAAGCCGCTGGTGGGGTCCCCGGATGCCCGTAGGCCCAGGTACGGCGAGTCGGGCCCGAGGAGGGTGGAGTAGAAGCGGGTGGCGGCCGGAAGGTCGGCCACCTCCACGATGACGGTGTCGAGGGAGTTCATGCCGTCGACGGTAGGGGCGGCCGGGTGAGCGGCGCTTCTCGAAAACTGATCGCTTCCGGATGGCGCCGCCGCCGTCCCCGTCCCCGCCGCCGTCCTCGCCGCCGCGTGGTCGGCCGCCCCGCCGCACCGTCGTCGAGCGCCAGGTCCCGCTGCGGGACGTGGCCGCGGACCCTACTTGGCTTCGATCCGTCCCACCGCGTCGGGTCCGGTCGTCAGCGCCTCGCAGGCGGTCCGCCAGGCAGGGGCGCCGGGGTGGAACTGGGTGTGGAGGTAGGCCGCGGTGAGCCGGGCGAGGGCGGCGACGCGCGCCGGGTTCTCGTCGGTGGTCTCGGCGGCGTCGTATCCGGCGATCCCGCCGAGCCCGTGTTCCGCGTCGAACAGGGTGAGCAGGGTTTTGGGGCCGGGAGCGAGGGCGTAGGGGTCGCCGTGCCAGTCCGGCCCCATGTCCGTGAAGTGCCGGGAGTCGTCCTTGTCGCCGGCGACGACCAGCGCGGGTGCGGTCATGGTGGAGAAGTCGACGGCTCCGACGATCGGCCACTGTTCGGCCATGGGCCCGTTGAAGACGTCGCCGCCCCTGCCGGGCGCGGCGAGCAGCACGCCCGCCGTGATCCGCGGCTCGACGAGGTGCACCACGTTCCCGGTGTCGGGGTCGGTGAGCCCGGCACCCAGCAGGAGGGCGGCGGTGAAGCCGCCGAGCGAGTGTCCGGCGAGGGCGATCTTGGTGTGGTCGATCCGTCCGGCGAGCTGCGGTACGGCGTTCTCGATCACGTCGAGCCGGTCGAGGACGTGGGTCATGTCCTCGGCGCGGGAGCGCCAGAAGTCGGGTGCGCCGGGGGCGTCGGCGACGAGGTGGGTCAGTGTGCGGGAGGTGAGGTGGGTGGGTTGGACGACGACGAATCCGTGTGCCGCCCAGTAGTTGGCGAGTGGTGCGTAGCCGTTGAGCGAGGAGAGGTTGTTCGAGGGGCCGTGGCCGTGGGAGAGCAGGATGACGGGGAGGCCGCGTCCGGTTGCGGGTGCGGAGACGCGTACCTGGAGGTCCACGGGCCGTCCGGGCACGGGCAGGACCACGGGGCTGAAGGAGAGGACCGGCACGGCCGTGTCGGGAGTGTCGGTGGTGGTGGGTGCGATCACGGTGCGGGGTCCCTTTCGGTGGCGCCTACCGCTCGCCGGTCTCCTGCGGCCGACGGGCGGGCAAGGCGGGGTCAGAGGCGTCCCGTGTCCGCTAAGCTGAAACGGAACGCTGCTCCATTTAGTATCCGGAGCGCTGATCCGTTTTGTCAATCGGTGTGGAGGAGAACGCGATGACCGCCGGGGGCCCAGCAGGGGAAGTGCCGTCCCGAAGCAAGCGGGCCGACGCCCAGCGCAACCGGGAGGCGGTGCTCACGGCCGCAGCCGCGGTGTTCGTCACCGCCGGCGTCGACGCACCGATCCGCCGGATCGCGGCCGAGGCCGGCGTCGGGATGGCCACGATCTACCGCCACTTCCCGACCAGGGCGGACCTCGTCACCGCCGTGTACCAGCACCAGATCGAGGCATGCGCCGAGGCCGGCCCGCACCTGCTGGCCGACGCCGACTCGCCGCTCGACGCGCTGCACCAGTGGATCGACCTCTTCGTCGACTTCCTCGTCACCAAGCACGGCCTCGCCGACGCCCTGCAGTCCGACAGCGACCGCTTCACCGCGCTGCACGCCTACTTCCTCGACCGCCTGCTGCCCGTCTGCGCCCACCTGCTCGACGCCGCGGTCGAGGCGGGCGACATCACTCCCGGCACGCAGCCCTACGAGCTGATGCGGGGCATCGGCAACCTCTGCATCGGACGCGACAACGACCCCCGGTACGACCCCCGACGCCTGGTCGCCCTCCTCCTCCAGGGGCTCCGGCGATCGTCGACGGCCTGAGGCACTGACACCGCACGCCCTAATATCGAGAGATCGCGGTGGGCCCGGAGGCCGTCCCGATCGCGATGTGCGGCCGCTGCCGGGGCTCGGCCCAGGCCAGGATGCGGCGCACGGCGTCCGCGGTCGCGGAGACGCATCCGGCCGTCGCCGCCCGCCCGTTGACGTGCAGGAAGATGCCCGCGCCCCGGCCGCGCACCGGCTCGTCGTAGTTGAAGCCGATGACGAGCGCGCGGGCGTACTGGGTGCCGAAGTCGGCGAGGTGCTCGGACTCGGCGGCACGGCAGTCGGCGGGCAGCGGCTCGGCCCAGCGGTTGTAGGCGCGCGAGCGGTCGTCCTCGCACCACCAGGAGTTCCGGTTCACCCGGCGGTACGGCACCGAGGTCCCGCGTGGCGCGGCCTTGATCCCGAAGCCGTAGGGAAGGTCGTACAGACCGGTGGGGGTGGTGTCGGTGCCCTGTCTGCGCTCGCTGCCCTCCACGAGCCCCTTCGCCCCGAACCGGGCGGGCGCGCTACCGGCCATGACCCACCTGCCGCCCCGCCGGTCCCACCAGGTCAGCGCCCCTGTCGTGGCATCGGTGCGGGGCGCGACGGCGATGATCAGCTGACTGCCCCCGCCGGTGTCGGCGAGCCGGTCGGGCAGCGGCGGACCGCTGCCGAGCGGGAGCAGGGCGAACGAGACGGCAGAGAGCGCGACAGCGGCAGGTACGACGGGCACGGCAACCCCCTGAGGGAGAGCGACGGTTGCTCAGAAGTTACTGGGCGGCGCCGCAGAAGGCAGCCCGGGCGGGCCGTCGTTGCTCCCTCTGCGAGGCGATCTGGTCCTTCTCGGTGACGCACGCGCCCGGCGCGGAGCCGCCCGCACGCGTGCGGGAAGCGCTTGCCGCGCAGGGCGCGATTTTCGTCGTCCGAGGGGTACCGGGTGTGCACAGGTGACACGGACGAGCCCGGCCGGGCTCGGCTTCGCCTTCGTAGGTGGGCCCTCCCGCACCGAGGACGGGACCACTTCCCTGTGTCATCCGACCCGGCGAACTGCCGGTGCCCGCTTGCTCCTACTCGGGTAGGCGTATTCGGCGCACGCCGCCTGGGTCTCGTCCCGTCCCTCGCGGACCCGGGGCGGTTGACGGAGGACAGGTCGGTGATCGTGGTGATCGTGGTGGTCGGAGCGTTCAACGGGCGTCGCGGAACGTGCGGCGCTCCGGCCCGGTCCGCCTGATGACTGCGGGCCGGGCGGGGGCGGCGGCAGAGGCAGGCGGATGGGGGAGGGGGGACGGGGGACGGGGGACGGGGGAGAAGCCTGGCGAGGGCGAGGAGCCTGGCGGTGGGGAGAACTCCGGTGGTGAGGAGAAGCCTGGTGGTGAGGAGAAGCCCGGCGCGGAGCACCCGGACCTCGGCAACATGAACGGCGGGATCGGTGCCGGCAACGCCACCGGTCCCGCCGCGTCCGCCTCTCCCAAGGGCGGGAGTGATGCCGCCGCGCCAGTCACCCAGGGCCCTGACGCGGCCGGCGACGACACCGGCAAGACCAACGAGGGTGCCTCCCTGGCCGAGACCGACAGTGACGCCGCCTCCTGCTGGATGCTCGGTGTTGGCGGCGCGTCGACGGCCCTGGGCACGGCTCTGGCCGTCGCAGCCCGCAAGCGTCGCGGCAAGACTTCCTGAGCAGTTTCCTAGCGGTGCCCGTTGAAGGCGGCTGAGAGGACTTGACTGGCCATCGACCAGCCAACTCCTCCCGACCGCCGTGCCTTTGCCGGATCCGACGGCCGGACCAGACAGCCGGCACCGTCGGCTTCTGACGCCGTCAACGGCCGTTCGCGTCGCCGTGAGACCACCAGCACGAACAGCGCGACGCGCAGGCCCTCGGTGCGATCGGGGCGGGTGGCGGCGCGTTTGTCGTGGATTCGTAACGGGCGGGAGTGAGGCGCAACGAGCGAGGTGGACGGCCCGTCTGGTTGGTCAGCGAAGCGCAACGGGCGCTTCTGCGAACAGGTGGGTCTCACCCCGCGCGGGGGAGATCCATGGGAGGGGAAGTCCATGACCAGGACGAAGAAGAACGGGATGACCATGACGCGTGGCCGTCGGGCAGCTGTGGTCGGTGCGTTGGGTCTGGCGGCGGTGACGCTGGCCGCTGGGCCGGCGTTCGCCAAGGGCACGGTGGACATCACGGCGCCGGGCACGGCAAAGGTCGGCAAGACCATCACGGTCAAGGCGCACGGCGGCGACGACAGCGCCGGCTACCTGCATCAGCTGTGCCTGGAGGAGAACGGCTTCGGCGAAGGGTGGCACCAGGAGACCTGTAGCGCCGTGGTCAAGGGCGATGCGCAGGCCACCGCACAGGGCACGTCCGCGCGCCGCGGCAACCTGCAGTTCCGCGCCGTGCTGTACGGCCTGACCAGCGCGCACGACCAGCACCCGGTGCGCCTGCACGGCTCTGACGTGGTGACGGTGCACGTCCGCTGAGCCAGCAGCGCGGCCGTGGCGGGGGCACGACGACCGCCACGGCCGCGCGGTGCACATCCGATCGTCGACCGGACCGTCGACCGGACCAGCGCTGGACAGAGCGGCCAGGCAGCCTCCCGGCGACAGGTTGCGGGCAGCCGGGCAGCCGGGCAGCCAGGCAGCCGGGCAACAAGGGTCTGGTCATCTCCTGCTCATGCCCCCGATGTCTGGCTCCCGAGCTTGCCGAACTGGCGTTCCAGAGGCTTCGATGATCCCCGTGTCCCGAACCTTCTTCCTGACCGGACGTCACGGCCGACCGCTCCGGCGAACGACTGCCGCCGCGTTGAGCCTCATGACGGTGGGCCTGCTGGCGCTGACCGGCTGCACGCAGTGGGACGACCCGCCGCCCCTTCCGCCCGCTGGCGTATACAAGCACGGTGCGGCCGCTGAGAACTCGCGGGCCGAGCCGATCCGGCCCAGCGGCGTGGCAGCAGCCCTCACCCGGCCTTTGCGGGAAGCCGGTTGGTTCTGCGCGCAGGCCCGGGCCAATGCGGACGGCCGTGAACTGTGGTGCCGGAAGGGTCACCGCGACGAGTCGGACATGGTCACTTCGCAGGTGGCACAGTTCCTGCTCGACCGTGACGACCGGCTTGCCTGGGCGTGGTTCCCGCCCGCCGGGGCGGTCCCTGAGGCCAAGGAGGTCGTCGGGGCCGCGGCACCGACGCTGACCGCGATCTGGCCCGACGCCGGCGATCGCGTACGGGAGGAAATCAACGACTTCGAGAACGACCTACGCACCGACCCGGCGGCGCACAACGGCGACACGCCCCGGACGGGGTGGCGCGACACGCACGCGGCGTACAGGTACGACCGGCTCAACGGACTGGTCGTCACCGCCCAAGACACCTTCGTGCGGCGCTGGCCGTTCGGATCCGAGCACTACGCGACCTCGATGAGTTCCGCTGTTGACGATCTTCTCGCCGGTGGTTACGACTGCACGTATCCACCCCAGCAGACCTGCAATCGCGTCCAGTCGAACGGCGCGTTCCACGTCACCCTCCGTGGCGACCAGATCGTCTCAGCCCGGTTCGGCATCGGCAGCCAGATGGAGTCCGGACGGCAACGACATCGGCTCAGCGAGGAGTTCCCGCACGGCCTGACCTTCCTCACCGACGCGGTCCGCGGTCCCGTCACGGAGCGCATCGAACAGTCCCGACGAACCGGCACCAGCTTCGCCGGCATCGTGGCCGGAACAATCGTGATCATCGACGCACGCAAGGGCTCCTCCGACGGAGACGACCTCGTGGCCTACCTCGACATCCAGATCGGCGCACCGCTGGCCGCAACCTCGCCCGTCTGAGGAGCCCTGACCGCCACCCAGCACCCCCAGTGCCCGTCGTTCCTCGGCGTACACGTCGTTCCTCGGCGCGGGCCCGATGCTCGTTCTGATGAGGTGTCAGGTGGCCTTCGGGAAGGTCATGTGCCGTCAAGGTGGCGAGTGTCGGTGGGGGGCGAGAGCAGGCGGCGCTCTGCGCGGAGCTGCTGGTTCCTCAACCGAGCGATAGGAAAGCCGAGTTCGCCGGCGCGAAATCCGACGACGTGAACGTGGACGTCTCGTTCCGGATTGCCGGCGCCACTGTGTTTCCTCTCTGCGGGATGCCGACAACGTCGGCTCATTGCGCTGTTATGGGAATCTCCGCCGGACTTCGGCGGGTCACGGCAAGCGCCGCAGCACGAGGAGAAGGTTCCAGGTGATGATCTCCCGTACGCCCGGGAGGCGGGGGATGGCCTCGGCGAGGAACGGGGCGTAGCGGGAGCGGGCGGTCAGGATCGCGACGTCGTCGCGGGCCTTGACGTGCCGCAGGGTCGGGCCGATGTGGTGGGCGAAGAGGTTCTCGCCCAGGGTGTGCTTGGCGGGCCGGCCGGTGCGGCGGCGGTAGCGTTCGCGGGCCCGGCGGGCGCCCAAGTAGTGCCAGGGCGCGGTCTCGTGGCCGCCCCAGGGGGAGAGCCAGTTGGTGAACGCGGCATAGATCAGGCCGCCGGGACGGGTCACCCGGACCATCTCGCCGAGGAAGCGGTGCGGGTCCGGCACATGCTCCAGGACGTTGGAGGAGAAGGACACGTCGGCAGTGCCGTCGGCGAGCGGGAGTTGGAAACCGTCGGCGATCACGCCGAAGTCCGGAGCCTTGCCACGGGCGGTCAGCTCGTGCGGGTCGAGCTCGAAGAGATAGCCGCGCGCACCCCGGCGTCGGAACTCCGCGGTGAAGTGGCCGGGGCCGCCGCCGACGTCGATCACGACCGCGTCCTTGAGGGGGATGTGGCGCTCGATCTGGTCGGCGGAGTCGCGGGCGAGCAGGTCGTAACAGGCCGCCGGGTCGCTCTGCTCGTGCAGAAAGGAACGGAAGAGGGCGAGGGAGCGGCGGAGCGAGGGGTCGCGCGGGGGCCTCGGTGGGGCCGGGACGGGTGGGCTCATCGCTGGGCGGCTGCCTTGGGGTTGGTGAGCGGGGATGCGGCGGTGCAGCGGAGGGGCCGCCCTGCCCCGACATGGGGGCCGGGGCAGGGCGGTTATTTCCATTGCGGGCGTCGGGCCGACCGTTGGGATCAGGTGTGGCCGTCCTCCAGGTCCGCGATGACCAGGGCCTTGACGGTCCCCCGGAAGCCGTACCCCGAGCTTGCCGCGTAGTTGGGGTGAGGGCGGAGCCACGCGGACAGCCGGACGCTGCCGCTGCGGTGACCGGAAGTGGTCAGCTCCACGCTCACCTTGTCGTGCCAGACCATGAACTCGGTCGGGTTTCCGTTGGCGAGGGCTTCGAGGTCATACGCCTTGATGGCCACGTCGACGACGAGGTTGTCGTTGTCGTCCACCTTGATCTTGCGGGGGAAGTCGAATTTCTCGTCGTGCTCCCATGCTGCCGAACAGTCGCGCGGGCCGATGGGGACTTCGATTTCCCGAAATGCGAGTGCCATTCCGACCACCTTTCCGGTTTTTGAGTGGGGACGGCAGTGCCGTCACTTCCGTCACGGTTCCCCGTCCGCCGAGCGGGCTTCCGAGGAACTTGCCTCGAGATCATTGGGCCGAGTCAGTGTTGGCATTGAGGAGACGGGAGTGCAACGGTCGCTTCGGTGAGAATTCAACAGTGCTGGCTGAAATATTGGCGAAGCCTTGTGCGACACCAGTGTGAGCTGGGCATCGGCGGCTACGGGAACCATTCGAGATGGCTGGTTCTCTCTTTGGGGGTCGGACATCGCATTCGAGCCCCATTGATGTTGCGACGTTGTTGCCGGTGGAGGTGGCTCGATGGTGGTGTCCGGGACGGAACTCAAGCCCTGACTTGCCGGAGACGGAGCTCGGTGGCGATTACGGGGGTTGGCCGGATGTGTTCGACAAGGGGGCGAGCACGTCAAATCGCACTTGCGTCAGCCAAGTTGGTGACGGGTAGCGTCGGGCCGCTCGTGAAAAGGCCGAGGAAAGGGAGAGTAATGGCGTTCATCGTCGCCCAGGGATTGCCGCTGCCGGTGTATCTGCAGAGGGGAAAGGTTGGGTATCTCCCGATCGACCTGCTGCTGACGCCGGGCAGTGGTCCGGTGTCCGGTGACCCCGGGACCATCCTGGTGACCCTGCCCAACGGGATTGTTTTCCCCGAGGACGGGACGGTCCGTTACATCGTGCCGAAGGGGAGCGTCAACCCGACGGAGACCATCCTGAAGGAAGCGTCCTTCGATCCGAAGACGCGGGTGCTGCGCTTCAGCAACGAGCTTCATCTCAACGATGATTCGGATCAGGCGAACGGGTTCTACTCGGTCAGCGTGCGGGCGCTGGACGACGCGCCGTTGGGGTTGGTCTGGGGTGCAATTCAGGTGCCCGGCCCCAAGCCGGAGGTCAAGGCTCCGCTGCGCATCCAGGTTTCGCTGCAGCCTGATCCGACGCCGCACCCCCAACCGGTCGGGAAGAACCTCATCGAGAACGGCAGCTTCGGCTCGTACGATTTCAAGAAGCCGGGCGGTGACTGGTACGACAACAACGGCACCGAATACGCGAAGCAGCTGCAGAACATCGCTCCGTGGACGGTGGGCAAGTACACCGGCAGCGGGAACTGGCAGGTCTCCAAGAACGGGCCCGACGGGCTGATAGACGTGATCCGCGGTGAGGGCGGGCGCTTCCCGGTGGATGAGGAGCACGCCTTCACGCAGGGCGAGAACATCGTCGACATCAACGGGAAGAACACCTGCGGCTTCATCGAGCAGACCGTCACGGTGGACCCCGGCGTCACGTACGAGCTGTCGTTCTACACGGGCTTCCACTTCCTGCGGGAGCGCGACAAGCCCACCTATCTGCGGGCTGAGGTGCTGTTCGGTGAGCAGGCCGTTCCGCTGGCCTGTGAGGACTACGTGCAGTACTTCAACGGGCAGGCCTTCGAGTCCGCCAAGGACGCCAAGGACGCCAAGAAGAAGCTCAACGAACCGGGCTGGCGCAAGCGTCGGCTGCGGTTCCAGGCGCCGTCAGACGTCCGCTCGGTGACGGTGCGGTTCGCCAACCCTGGCTATGCGGGCTTCAACACCTCCAACGCTCTGCCGGACGGGGATACCGGGATGCTGCTCGCACACCTCTGGATGTCGCCCGTCCAGTAGCACGTCCAGGAGCTGGTGGTCTCGTCCGTACCGGGAGGAGGCCGCCGGCTCCGCCGTTGGCCCGTATGTACCACGTGCGCCGCCCGGCAGTACGTCGCCGAACGGCCGTAAAGGAGAGTCCTGTTGGAATCCGTCCGCGTGGCAGCACGTCACACTCTCGGCCCGATATCGGAGTCCGGTTCCGCTCCAGTCGCCGGTGCCGGTGACCTCGGACGCAGCGACGTCGCAAGCATCGCCCCCGCAAGCGTTGCCCCCGAACAAGTCGATCTGGAACTCGTCATTCCCGCCTACAACGAGGAACGCCGGCTCGGCCCCACCGTGCTGGCCCTCGCCGAGGAACTGCGCGGCCTGCCGCTGAGTGCCGCGCTGCGCGTGATCGACAACGGCAGCAGCGACCGTACGGCCGAGTGCGTGGACCGACTCTCGGCCACCGGCACCCCCGTCACCGTCACCGGCTGCTCCCGGCGCGGCAAGGGCGCGGCCGTGGCTCGGGGCATGGTCACCACGCCGGCCGCCCGCTGGGTCGGCTTCTGTGATGCCGATCTGGCCACCCCCGCTGCCGCCATCGAGGACGCGCTCGCGCTGCTGCGGGACGGCTGGCAGGTTGTGATCGGCTCCCGCCGCTGCTCGGGTGCGCGTATTCCGGTGCGTCAGCCGGTGCTGCGGCGGATGGGGAGTGCTGGGTTCCGGCTGCTGACCCGGCGGTTCTCGGGGTCGGTCAGGGATACCCAGTGCGGGTTCAAGTTCTTCCAGGCGGAGGCGGCGCGCCAAGTCTTCACCGGGATCACGGCCACCGGCTTCGCCTTCGACCTGGAAGTGATCGCCCGGGCCCGGGCGTTGGGGCTCACGCTGGCTGAGTTCCCGGTGGCCTGGAGCGACAAACGGGGCTCCAGTTTCCGGGTGTTCGCCGACGGGCGGCGGGTGGTCGGCGAACTGTGGCGGCTGCACAGGGAACTGCCCAATGCCCTGCCGCGGCCGGCCGAATCCCCGCTGGCCGAGCCCCGCGCGGGCGAGCCCCGACTGGCCGAGGGCGCCGGATGACTCTGCACCAGGTCTTCCCCGCAGCCAAGGATTGGCAGGGCCGTCATGTGGTGGTGTGCAACTGGCGGGACGGCCGCCACCCGCAGGCAGGTGGCGCTGAGCTGTACTGCGAGGAGACCGCCCGACAGCTGCACGAGGCCGGCGTCGAGGTCACCTACCTGACCGCCCGCCCCCAGGGCGCCGCCCGCCGGGAGAGTACGGGCCACGGCACGGTGGTGCGCGGCGGCGGTCGGTTCACCGTCTATCTCTTCGTCCTGCTGTGGCTGCTGAGGCACCGCCGCTCCGTGGCCGCCTTGATCGACTCACAGAACGGCATCCCCTTCTTCACCCCTCTTGTGCTTCCCCGGCGTACCCCTGTGGTGCTGCTCATCCACCATGTGCATCAAGGGCAGTTCGGCCTGTGGTTCCCGCGTCCGGTTGCGCGGCTGGGGCGCTGGCTGGAGGACCGGGGCAGCCGCCTGGTGTACGGGCGGCGCGCGGTGTGCGCCGTCTCGCCCTCCACCCGTACCGAGATCCGCAGGCGGCTGAGCCTGTGCGGTCCCGTGCATTTCGCGCCCCCCGGCCTGGCTCCGTCGCCCGCTGCTGAGTCCGCGGACCGCGCTGAGCCACGGCGGCGCGCGTCGGCGCCCCGCATCGTGTGCGTCGGGCGGCTGGTTCCGCAAAAGCGCGTCGACGAGCTCGTCCGCGCGATGCCCGCGCTGCGTCGCGAACTGCCGGACGCGGAACTGCACATCATGGGTGAGGGCCCGGTACGCGCGGACCTGCGCGGCCTGGTGGACACGTTGGGTATCGGCGATGCCGTCGTCCTGCACGGCCGGGTGTCCGCCGCGGAACGGGACGCGCTGGTGGACTCCGCGTGGATCGCCGCCACCGCCTCGCTCGGCGAGGGCTGGGGGCTGACCATCATGGAGGCGGCAGCAGCGGGGGTGCCCGCGCTCGCCTACGACGTGCCGGGGCTGCGCGACACGGTCCGGGACAACGTCACGGGCTGGCTCCTGGAGCCCGATGACGACCTCGCGGCCGGGCTCGCCAAGACCCTCCGCACCGTCGAGGCGCCGCAGTCGGCCGCCCGTTGGGAGGCGGAATGCCGGGCCTGGGCGGCCGGATTCCGCTGGCCCGCCACCGCAGCCCACCTCCTGGCGGCGCTGGCCTCGGAAGAGGGGCGGCTGAGCCGGGGCGCGGACAGCGACCGGCGTGCTGTCACCGATACCTGCACGCTGGTCACCATGCCCGCCGAACTGATGGAGCGGGCCGACCTCGGCTCGCTGCGTACCACCGACCTGGTGAGCATCAGGGGCACGCGCAGCGCACTGTTGCTGTCCGGCGCCGACGAACGGGACGCCGAGAGCGTCCTGGCCCGGATCGGTGTGGACAGCGATGATGAGCGCGTGGCGGTGCGCCTGGCCCGGCACGGCGACGTTCTCGGCTGGCCGGAGCATCCTCCGGCGCGGCCCCGGCACCACGTGCCGGTGCGGCGTGGGCGGCGCCGCAAGATCGGTTGGGGCCTTGCTCTCTTCGCCCTCTTCGCCGGCGCACTGGCGCTGCGACTGGCCTTCGTCGGACGCTCCTACGACATCTTCGTCGACGAGCTCTACTACACCACCATCAGCCGCCACCTCGCAGACGGGCAGGGCCCGACCTTCGACGGGCAGTTCTTCGCGCTCCACCCGCCCGCCGTCTTCGCCGTCCTGGCGGCCTTCATGCGTGTCACCGGCCGGGAGTCCGGTGACTTGCTGCACCAAGTGTTGGAACTGCGGCCGGTGCTGGCGGTCTTCGGCTCGGCGGTCGTGGTTTCGGCCACCGCCGTGCTGCGCCGCTCCGTCCGGCTGCCCCTCGCCGTGGCTGCCGGGCTGTTCCTCGCGCTCGACCCGTTCCTGAACCGCTTCGACAGCCGGGTGTTGCTGGAGGCACCGGCCACGGCCGGCTCCGCACTGGGCATGCTGGTGCTCGCCCGTATGCCGACCACCCCACGGGGCCGCGTCGCGACGGGGGTGGGCGCGGGCCTGTTCTTCGCGTTCGCGGTGACCTCCAAAGAGCTGTACGCGCTCGGCACGTTCGTGCCCGTCACCGTGCTGGCCTTCGCCGGGAAGCGGGCCGCGCGGGGCATGCGGCTGACCGCCGCTGCCGTCACCGCCGCCGGGTACGCGGCGTACGTCGCGACCGTGGCGGCCACCGGAGCCTGGTCGGCGTGGTGGGTGCAGCAGACCGACGGCATCGCCCGCGCCTTGGGCATCAAGCAGATCTCCGGCTTCAACAGCAGTGACGGCTCGATCAGTTTCACCGACCGGCTGTACGCCCAACTGGACCAGTTCGCCATCCCGTACACGGTGATCGCCCTCGGCACGGCGGCGACGGTATGGCTGCTGTGGTGCCGTCTCCGGCGGCCTGCGCGCTTCGCCGGCCGCCCCGGGCGGAGCCTGGTCACCGCCTGGGCGGCGTGCACGTTGCTGCACCTGATGTACGCGATGGCCGTAGGCACGCTTGAGGAGCAGATGTTCTACCCCCTGGTAGTCACCAGCACGGCCGCCCTGACGCTCGCCTCCGAACTGGCGCTGCCGGCCCGAAGCGCCCGCACCGGTACGGCAGCCGTCCCGCGTCGTACGGCAACTGCCGTGGTGAGCAAGGCGGTTACCGTGCTCGCCGCCGCCGCGCTCGCCGTGGACGCTGTCGTCTGGGCCCGCGTGCACTCCCGGCACGACGACGCCTTCCGGCGCACGCTGGCCTGGACCCGTACCCATCTCCCCGACAACAGCGACGTCGCCGCCATGGAGGAGACCGCGGCTTTCCTCCTGCCCGGGTCCCGGCTGGAGACCTGGGACACTCCGGCCGACCTCCGTCGCGCACACGTCGGTCTTCTCGTGCTCTCCACCCAGCTGGTGGCGCAGGGATACGGGCGGCTCGCGCCGGGCCTGGCCATGCTGGTGGAACGGCGGGCCTCGCTCCTGCACAGCGAGCCTGGGAGAACGGCGGGAGAGCTGCGGGTGTACGACGTACGGCCGCTGACCGCCCCGGCCGGGGCCCGGGCCGTGAAGGCGGGGCGGCGATGACGATGCCCCGTACGCGCCCGCCGGCCGGGTCCGGTGACACGCCTGCCGCGGCATCGCCGGACGCGACCGCTTCGCCGGATGCGCCGCCTGCCGCGGACGCTGGTCCGGACACCCCGGCGGGCGACAGCATCGGGCGCGGGGCCGTGCCGCTCACCGCCTCCGCGGTGCTGGTCGGTGCGGGCAACTACGGCCTCTCGCTGATGCTCGTCCACCTCCTTCCTGCACCCCAGTTCGCCGTCTATTCCGCCCTCTCCTCGGTGTTGTTGAGCGTCGGCACCCTGGCCGGTGCCACCGTGCCCTGGGTGCTGGCCCGCGAGGTCGCGGCGAGCGCCCCCGGCAGCGCCCGTCGACGGCTGTCGGTGCGCTCCTGCCTGTGGTTGGCGCTCGGCCTGTCCCTCCTGTGCTCCGCCGCGGCCTGTGGCGCCGTCGCCTCCTACGCCGGGCCCGGCCCGCTCGCCGGTCTCGCGGCCGCGTGCCTGATGATCTGGCTCAACTCGGTCGGCGCCGGCTATCTGCAGGGGTGTCGTCGCTTTGTGTCCCTCGCCGGCCTGCGGGTGGCCGAGGTGGCCGTACGGATCGTCGTCACCGTCGCCGCCGTGCTCGCCGGATGGGGAAGCGCCGGCGCGATCGGGGCTTTCGCCATCGGCGCGGCGGTCACCTCGGTCGCCGGACTCCTCGCCTTGCAGGGGGACTTGACGGACCGTCGGTCGGCCGAAACCACGGCCAGGGAACGGGCAGCCCAGCGCGCCGGTCTGTGGCGGCACGCCGGGACCGTCGGCGGCATCCAGGTCCTGGCCTGCGTGCTGTTCACCCTGGACGTGGTGGTCGCCGCCGCGGTACAGGGCGGTTCCGCTGACCTGGCGCCGTACCAAGCCCTGCTCGTCCTCGCCCGGGTGCCACTGTTCCTGTCCACCGCCCTGGCCACGGTCGTCTTCCCGCGGCTGGTGCCCGCCCGCGCGCCGGGGCGCGGTCCCGGGCGCAGCGAGGCCTTTCGCGTCGCGGTGCGACTGCACTGGATCATCGGCGCCACGGTGACCGCCGTCATCGCCACCTGCCCCGACGAGGTGGCTGGTCTCGTGCTGCCGCAGCACTACGCCGCGTCCGCCGCGTTGCTGCCGCCACTCGTCCTGGCCGGGTTCGCGAGCGCCACGATCGCCGTGATGACCGTCGTGTTCCAGGCGTGGGGGCCGTCCCGTCCCGTCATCGTGACACTGTCTGCCGCGTGTCTGCTCGGCGGCGCCGGCTACGCCCTGACCTCTGCCCACCTGCCGGCACTGGCCTGGAGTTCGGCCACCGTGACCGGCGCCGTCGCCGTCCTTGGGACCGTGCTGGCGCGCCGCAGGGTCGCCGGACTCGGCCCGGCCGCCGGAGCCGCTGGCCCGCTCGTGGCGGGGGCCGCGGGCGCCGGAGTCCTGATGCTGCTGCGGCCGCACCCCGTGCTGTGGGCCGTGGCCGCGCTCGCCGTGGCGCTCGGTGCGCTATACGCGGCACGCCCCCGGCGGCGGCGCCCCGGCCCGTACCGGGTGCTGCACCTGGGCTTCGAGGACCCGCTGCAGCCCGGAGCCGGGGGTGGGTCGATACGTACGCACGAGATCAACCGGCGGTTCGCCGTGCGCGGTGTCGAGGTCACGGTCCTCTGCGCGCCCTGGCCCGGGAGCACCGTAACGGTGCGCGACGGGGTCCGCTATCTGCCGCTGCCGACCCGTCTCGGGCCGCTCGTCCACAAGCGCTTTGCTCCCCAACTCGCCTACTACGCAGCTGTCTTGACACGGCTGGGCCTGCTGGTGCGCCGCCATGACCCGGATGTCGTCGTGGAGGAGTTCGGCGTCCCGTTCTCGTCAGTCTGTGTTCCCCATCTGACCCGCAGGCCGGTCGTCGGCGTGGTGCAGGCGCTGGCCGCGGAGGCGAAGGCCCGCGAATACAGGCTGCCCTTCGACGTCGTTGAGCGGCGCGGAGTGGCCTCGCACAGTTGGCTCGTCGCCGTCAGCGACGGCCTCGGCGCGGAGCTGGGCCGGCGGAATCCGGCAGCGCACATCCAGGTCGTTCCCAACGGCGTCGACCCGGCCGCGTTTTCCCGGTGCACCGTCCCGCGCGGCGACCACTTGCTCTACCTCGGCCGCCTGGAGACGGCCTCGAAGGGCCTGGACCTGCTGCTGCGCGCCTATGCCCGGGTGGCGCCCGTCGTGACCGGCGATCTGCACATCGCCGGTCACGGACCGCACGCCCACCGCCTCCGTGCCCTCGCCGACGAACTCGGTATCTCCGACCGCGTCCACTGGCTCGGCCATATCGACGGCCCGGACCGATTCGACCTCCTCGCCTCGGCCCGACTGGTCTGTGTGCCCAGCCGCTACGAGACCTTCGGTATGGTCGCCGCCGAAGCCCTGGCCACCGGTACCCCAGTGCTCGCCTTCGACATCCCCAACCTGTGCGATCTGGTCACCGACGACGTGGGTGTGCGCGTCCCGCCCGGGGACCTCGACGCCTACGCCAAGGCCCTGGCAGCCCTGGCGACTGACCCGGCCCACTGCGCTGCGCTGGGCGCCAACGGGCCGGCGCGGGTGCGTCATCTGGACTGGGAACGTGCCGCCGAGGCACAACTCGCCCTCTACCGACGGGTTTCGGAAGGAGCGAGCCAAGCTGTGAACCCCTCGCCTCGACCACCGCGGCAGCATTGATAGGCACGTATTTGGTTGTGATCAAGGGATGGCTCGTGCGAGGACCTTGATTCAGATCGTTTCAGCGTCGTCCCGGCACCCGAGCACGGCCGCTTCGGGCAGGACGCGGCGGATCAGTGCCCGCGCGAAGAGTCGTGATCGTCACGATGGTCATGGCCCTCGGGGCGTCGGGCCAGAGCCTGAGCGCGTGCGGTGACCTCGTCCGCCGACACCGTCCGTAGGTCGACGAGCACGTCCTCCAGGGCACCCAGCCACAGCTGGTAGTGGTCGTAGCGCTCCTCCCGCGCCGATGCGCTTTCCCAGGCAGCGATCCGGGCGATCAACGCGGCCCGGAACCGCGACCAGGTGAACGCGCCCGCCTCGCACAAACTGACCGCCATGCCGAAGGCGCGGCTCTCCCACGGCTCGGCGAACACCAACTCGCCGTTGGAACAGGGCGGTGCGGCCGGACCCTCGACGTCCAACGACTCGCTCATGGGGCCTCGACCTTCGCCACGCCCACCATCGCGTCCCTCGTCACCAGCCGCACGAGCTCCTCCTCCGACAGGTGCTCGGTGCCGGCCGGACGTTCGGGCAACACCAGCCAACGCACCTCGCTGGTCGAGTCGCGGACGACGATCCGCACGTCGTCGGAGAGTTCCAGTCCCAACTCGGCCAGCACGGTGCGCGGTTCCCTGACGATCCGCGCACGATAATCGGGGTCCTTGTACCAGCTCGGCGGCAGGCCGAGCACCGGCCACGGATAGCACGAGCACAGTGTGCAGACCACCACGTTGTGGAGGGTCGCGGTGTTCTCCACGACGACGATGTGCTCGCCCTGCTGCCCGGCGAAGCCCAACTCCTTTATGGCGGCGGTGTCGTCAGCCAACAGCCGCCGCCGGTACTCCGGGTCGGTCCACGCCTTGGCGACGACCGTGGCACCGCGCAGCGGCCCCACGTTGGTCTCGTAGGTGGTGACGATCCCGCTCATCGTCTCCGGGGCGAACAGGCCCCGTTCGGTGAGCAGCTGCTCGAGCGCCTCGGTGCGCAGGGCCGCGGGAAGCCTCTCGCCCGGCCCGTCGGTCCAGACGAGCCCAAGCCCCAAGTCGCGGCGCTCTAAAGCAACTTGCACGCAGCGCCTTCCTGCGCGCTCTGCTCGTCCTGACCGACCTTGAAGTCAGCCGCTGACAGACGGCCGTCAGGCGATCAAGACCGCAGACTCCCGCCCGCGACCAGCACGAGCACCCCGACCGAGTGTCACGCCAGCCCCTCTGACCAGCACGTTCGAAGACGGCGAAGGCTCGATGTTGAGACTGCGGCGTCGGCGCGGCTCAGCTTGTCTCGTGAGGGGCAAGGAGACCGGACCCGGCCTGCACGAGCTGGCGGAAGTTCTCCCGGGGCAGCGCCCGGCGGGGACGCCACATCGCGCAGCTCCCTGCGCAATCTTGAGCTCGGACGTCAGGCTCCGCACCCAGTAGCCCGATGATCACACGTCGTCAGCTCGAACGACGTTGTCGTTGGTTCGCCACGGCGGGCGGGACCGGTGTATCGGCGTCGTAGGCGGCCTGGGCGGCCTGGATCGTGCTGGTGTGGTGGTCGACCCAGGTGACCAGATCCTTGAGGCGCGGGACCAAATCCCTTCCCAGGGCTGTCAGTTCGTAGGTGACCTGGATCGGCACGGTGGGGGTCACGGTGCGCTCGACGAGCCCGTCACGGGTGAGGGCCCGCAGGGTCTGGGAGAGCATCTTCTCGCTGACGCCCCCGATCCGGGCAGCCAGCTGCGCGAAGCGGTGCGGTCGGGCTGCCAACACCGTGATCACCAAGGTGGCCCAGCGGCTGGTGATGTCGCCGAAGATCGGCCGGACCGGGCAGTCGGCGGCGAAGACGTCGTGCGAGCGCACCGGCTCCTGGCCCATCGGTTCCGATGTCGACTGGTTCATAAGCGGGGAGCTTACCCAAAGGTATGTACTTCCTATTGGTAAGCCCTCCTCGTTACCTTCGTCCCGTTCGGCAGTCAGCACCGCAGCGAGGAGCAGGTCAATGGTCGATCTCAACGGACGCGTCGCCCTGGTGACCGGAGGAGGCAAAGGCATCGGCCAGGGAATCTCCCACGCCCTCGCCGCCGCCGGAGCCTCGGTCGCGGTCAACTACGCCACCGACCGCACGGCCGCAGACCTGACCGTCGCGGACATCGTCGGCAGCGGCGGCAAGGCTGTGGCAGTGACCGGCGATGTCGGAAACCCCGACGATGTCGAGCGAATGTTCGCGCGGGCCGGCAACGTCCTCGGCCCGGTCGACACGCTGGTGAACAATGCGGCGCTCTACTCCTTCCAGCCGTTCGAGGACGTCACCCTGAGCGACTTCGACCGGCACTACCGGACTAACGTGCTCGGGGTATTCCTCACCTGCCAGACCTTCGTCAAGCAGGCGCCCGAGGCCGGCGGGTCGATAGTGAACATCTCGACCTCCGACATCTCCAGCAACAATCCCGGCTCGGCCCTTTACACCTCCACCAAAGGCGCCCTCACCACGTTGACCACAGTCCTGGCCAACGAGCTGGGACCACGCAATATCCGGGTCAACGCCGTGGCGCCGGGCGCCACCGACACCGACGGTGCCCGGGCCCTCGGCCTCATCAACGACGAGAACGTCGCCAGGGTCGCTGCCATCACACCCCTCGGCCGTCTCGGGCACCCCGACGACATTGGCTCCGTGGTGGCCTTTCTTGCCTCTCAGGACGCCGCATGGATCACCGGCGACGTCATCTTCGCTTCCGGTGGACTCCGCTGACCCACACTTTTCAGGCAACCCTTGTGGGCGTGTAAGCGATCTCGTGTAAGGGCGCCCGCCAGTAGGTCATCGGATGCGGGGGCTTCGAGGCCGGGTGTCCCAGCGGTAGACGGACCAGGCGCGGCGGATGAGGCACCGGACGATGATGATTGCGCTGGCCAGGGTGAGGAAGAACTCGACGGCTGCCTTTCGCCGTTCGGTGCAGCGACGGAGCTTGCCGAAGTTGTTCATCCACGAGTTCGTGCGTTCCACCACCCAGCGGCCGCCCAGGACTTCGGCGTAGTCGGATGACGTCCGGTTCGTGGCGGTCTGTCGCATGAGTGGCCGGGAATGAAGGCAGACACGGCTACCAAAATCATGGAGTTCTCGACGCCCCGTGATCCGACTGGGAGACCGTGTCTGCCCCCGCATCATCGCCGATCCCGCCCGCCCTTGACCAGCTCCGCAACCAGCCGAAGGCCGGGCTCGGGGAGGTTCCCGGCCTGCTGGAGCGGCTGTCCCAGGTGCCGGACCCGCGCGATCCGCGCGGCGTGCGGCACGCTGTGGCCGTCCTCCTTGCCCTGACCGCGTGCGCGGGACTGCGCGCCCTGGCCGTGGACGGCAAGAGCCTGCGGGGCGCCGCCAAGGCGGACGGTCGGAAGATCCACCTGCTCGCCGCTACGGAGCACACCACCGGCCTGGTCCTGGCCCAGCTCGACGTCGGCGAGAGGACCAACGACATCACGCGCTTCCAGCCGCTGCTGGACGCAGTCGCCGAGCTCGCCAGGGTCGTGGTCACCGCCGACGCGCTGCACACCCAACGCGAGCACGCCGCCTACCTCCTCGGGCGGCAGGCACACTACATCGTGATCGTCAAAGGCAACACGAAGAAGCTGCGCGGCCAACTCAAGTCGCTTCCCTGGAAGGACATTCCACTGCAGGGCCGCGTCGAGGGCGTCGGCCACGGCCGCGCGGAGATCCGCCGGATCAAGGTCGCCACCGTGAACAACCTGCTGTTCCCCGGAGCCCGGCAGGCCATCCTCATCAAACGACGGCGGACGGACCGCAAGACCGGCAAGACCGCCGTCAAGACCGTGTACGCAGTCACCAGCCTCACGGCCGAGCGGGCCGGCCCCGCCCAGCTCGCCCTGCTGATCCGCGGACACTGGCAGGTCGAGGCCCTGCACCACATCCGGGACACCACTTCGCCGGCGACGCCTCCCAACTGCGGACCGGCAATGCACCCCGCGCGATGGCCACCTGGCGCAACCTGACCATCGGCGCCCTGAAGCTCGCCGGACCGTCAACATCGCCGCTGGCCTCCGCCACAACGCCCGCGACCCACACCACCCGCTCGCACTCCTCGACCTCGGGTGATCACAAAACGGACATCACGCGACTACGCCGAAGCCCTGAGGCGCCAGCCACCGAGAAGAGCAGCAGCACGCAACAACAAAGTCACCCGAGTCTGATCAGCGCACGACACCGACACCCCGACTGGCTACCGCTCCAGAGTCGTCGATCACAGTGCGGACCAGGCCGGCTGACGTCCCTCGTCCGGACGACAGGCCCCGCAGCGCCCGCGCGCGGCGCGCCCCGGCACCCGAGCACGTCCGCACTCCGCGCTTAAGGTGACGCCCGGAGGTGGAGCATGAGAGTAGGGCTGCACGCGCTCGGCATCGGTGACGGAGCCCGTCCCGAGACGATCCGTGCGGTCGCCACGGCCGCGGAGGCACACGGCTTCGCGCGACTGTGGTGCGGCGAGCACGTGGTGCTCGTGGACACCCCCACCTCTCGCTACCCCTACGCTGCCAACGGTCGGATCGCCGTCCCCGCGGACGCGGACTGGCTGGACCCGCTGCTCGCCCTGACCTTCGCGGCGGCAGTCACCAGCCGGATCGAACTCGCCTCCGGCGTACTCCTGCTGCCTGAGCACAACCCGGTCCTGGTCGCCAAACAGGCCGCCACCCTCGACGTGCTCTCCGCCGGTCGGTTCACCCTCGGCGTCGGGGTCGGTTGGTCGGCCGAGGAGTTCGCAGCGCTCGGAGTCCCCTTCGCCGGGCGCGGGCGGCGCACCGACGAGTACCTCGCCGCGATGCGCGCCCTCTGGACCGAGGACCCGGCCACCTTCACGGGGGAGTTCACCCGCTTCGACGCGATCCGGGTCAACCCGAAACCGCTGCGCGGGGGCCGGCTCCCGGTGGTGGTCGGCGGCAACAGCGACGCCGCCTTGCGCCGGGCAGCCACCCTCGCCGACGGCTGGTACGGCTTCAACGTCCCGGCGGCCGACGTCCCGACGCGCATCGCCGTTCTCGCCGACGAGTGCACCCGCCAGGGACGCGCCCTCGACGAACTCACGGTCGCCGTCGCACTGAGCGACGGCACCCCGGAGCACCTCGCCGCACTCAGCGCGGCGGGCGTCACCGAACTCGTCGTCGTCGACGCACCCCCGCCCACCCCCGAAGCGGCTGCCACCTGGGTCGCGAAACTCGCCCGGACCTGGATTCGTCCGGACCAATAGCCAAGACAGCCCGTGGCACCAGCCGCAGGCTTTCACGCCCGCCAGTCGCCCCCAACGACAGCGACACGCGACTGACCTGCGGCCTCACCGTCATCCGCAGGGCCCCCGAACTTCTGCTGCCGCCGCTGGTCCGTCTCCGGCCGCCCGTTCCCGCTGGCTCCGAATCGGCGAGATCCCATCGGGCTCGCTTCTGGCTCGCCGCGACCCGACCAGGAAGTAGTTAATATGCAACAATCATTTCGCGGGGGGCCCGCAGGCGACTCCCCCCAACCCTCGGAGGAAGCCCTGACCCCCGACTCGAACAGTGCCTCGTCCGCTCAGGCCTGGGCCGCGGTCCACGCGTTCATCACCGGCCAGGACCGACGCCGCGCGCTGCGTAGGGAACTGGACCTCGGCCCAGGCAACGCCGAGCAGTTGATCAACCTCACGCGAGCCCCGATGACGATGCGCGAGATCGCCCAAGCCGCCGCGGTGGACCCCTCCGCTGCCACCGTCGCGGTCGACCGGCTGGAGCGGCGGGGCCTGGTGCGCCGCGAGAGCCACCCCGATGACAAGCGCCGCAAAGTCGTCCACCTCACCGACCTCGGCCGGCAGACCGCCGCGGCCGCCCAGCGCCTCCTCACCGAGCCGCCCCGCGCCTTCACCGAGCTCGCTGCCGACGACCTCGCCGCGCTCACCCGCATCTTCACCACGCTGAACTCCGCAATGAACTCAGCAACGAACTCCGCACCGGCCGCCGAACGCCCCTGACCGGCCCGCACACCAAGGAAAGAGCAGCCCCATGGCCGTACTCGGCACCCTCCTGCGCAACCGCCGCCCCCACGAACGCAACCACGCCTGGAACCAGGCCAACCTGACCGGCCCGCCGACCCTGACGATCACCAGCCGGGACTTCCCAGACAACGGCACGCTGCCCGTGAAGCACTGCGGCACCCGCGTCGGCGGCCAGAACCTCTCCCCCCACCTCACCTGGAGCGCACCGCCCACCGGAACGTCCGAGCTCCTCCTCGTGGTCGAGGACATCGATGTCCCCCTCGGCTCGAACCCCGCCATCCACTGCCTCGCCGCCATCGACGAAACGCGCCTCGCAAGCCCCCACGAACTGCCACCCGGCGCCCTCGGCAAGAACACCCCCGCGCCGGGCGTGACCCTGTTGCGCTCGTTCATCAGCCGCGGCTACTACGGCCCCGAGCCTCTCAAGGGCCACGGCCCCCACCGCTACGTCTTCGAGCTCTACGCCCTGGGCACGCCCCTGCTCGACCGCCCGGACCGCGACGCCCTCTTGAAGACCCGCCCCCGCCGACTCCTGGCCGCCGTCGACGCACCGGTCCTCGCCCGCGGCCGCATCACCGGAGTCAGCGAGCGCTGACCGGCAGCACGTATCACGAAGGACCCGGAAGCCGAGAACGACATCGTCCTGGACCACGGTGTAGCGGCCAGCTGAGTCGGCTGGCCGCGCTGAGGGGGCCAACAATCAGGCTTGGGCGATGGTGCGACCGGGCATCGGTTCCGCCAGCGCGGCCCGCCAGCTCGGTGCGCTGAACGGAGTCGCGAAGTACTGCGTCTCGTGCACCACGCGCTCGTCAGCGAATTGCATGACGCTCACCGAGTACGAAGGCACATCGTCGTAGGTGATGATGCATTCACTCACCCAGAGATTCGCGTGGCCGGTGATCCGCTGGACGACGAAGTGCCGGTCGGCCGGGTGCCCGCCGCGTTGAGCCGAAATCGTCGCGCGGCCCCGGAACCGCTCACCCGACTGCGGGTAGTCCAGAATCGCGTCCACGGCGTAGATGGCGTGCTCGGCTTCGGTGTCACCGCGTTCCGAGGCCCGCCAATGCTCCTCAATCGCGGCCCTCATTCGGGAATCAACATCCATGGCACCTTCCTTCCGCGGCAGCGTCAGCCTAGGTCCTTCGCCTCAAAGACCACCCGAGACAAGTGGATGTGCGCAACTAACTCCTCCCTTTGGCCGGATGGGGGCGTCTTGGGGTCCCGGCAAGAAAGTTTTCACCAGCGGCAAACGGTGGGCGAAGCCTCGCGAGGACGATCGACGATGGTGGCCCGCGCTCCGTTGGACCTGGATGAGCGGGTTCAGCACCGGACGCTGCTGAGGGACGAGCAGCGTGCCCCCGCTACTCTGCCCGGGTGAACGGTGCGGATGAGGTGCGGGGTCTTCCCGACTGGCGGGTGCTCGTCGTCGGGGGCGCGTCGGGGATGGGGAAGACCGGTGTCGGTCGGGCATTGGCGCGACGGTACGACGTCCCCGTCGTGGAGGTCGACGACATCGTGGAGGCACTCCTTGCGGTGACACGGCCTGAGCATCTGCCGGAGGTTCACTTCTGGCGCACTCATCCGGAGGCCGTCTGTCAGGCGCCCGAGTCGGTGGTCGAGCGGCAGATCGCGATCGCCGAGGCGTTGGTGCCGGCGATAGAGGCGGTGGTGGCCAACCATGTGGGCACCGACACCCCGGTGATTCTGGAAGGGGACTACGTCCTGCCTGGCCAGGCCACACCCGGAGGTCCAGTCCGTGCCGTGTTTCTCCATGAGGACGACGAGGCGCGGGTGGCGGCCAACTACCTGCGCCGGGAGCCGGAGGTCGGCCCGCAGACCCATCGCGCACGCGTCAGCGTGCTGTACGGCCGATGGCTCGTCGCGCAGGCGCGGGCGGCCGGGGTGCCGGTCGTCGCTCCGCGTCCGTGGGAGGACCTGGCCGGCCGTGTCGCCGAGGCAGTGGGGGCGTGAGGCGCTGCCGCCTCTCGTGGCGGCGAGGTTGAGCGGTGTCGGCGTTCACCGGCCGCGGCGACGGAAGCCGGACGGGCACCGGCCCTTCAAGGTGTGCAAGTGCGGCCGGCCGGGGCCGCGATGGCTCGGGCCGGATACCTGCGGTCCCGGACGCGAGGTCGCCGTGCTCCACCGCGCCGACGAAGATGGTTGGTTCCGCGTGCGGTGGGTTCATCCCCGCTACAAACCGTTCGTATTGCCGGCGATGGCGGTGGTGCGTACGGCACCACCGAGGAACTCCGACGGCGTTGCCGTTCAGACCGCTGATGAAGTTCCCCGAATCCTGGCCGTTCTGATCGGCGCTGAGGTGCTGGCGGTTGCTGCCTTGCTGGGCCCGATCGCAGATGCTCGCATCGGTGGCCTGATCCGCGAACCGCGAGAGGCTCCCGATACGGGAGTTTGCGGACTGGTCGTCGTCCGAACCACTCGGGGACTTCCGCTAGTTGCCCGAAACGACCGGCTCAAACTCGGATCAGAGCCGCCTTGCGAAGGGCGACCGCGCGAGAGGGGCGTGACCTGGCAGCGGCTCACGATTCGCGTCTGTTCGACCGGGCCAACTCGCCGTCCGCGATGACGTCGAACTCGGGGGACGGGCGGCGACTGAGCTCGTGCATCGTGGCGGTCTGCCGCTCCGCCGCCCGAGCGGCGACCGGGTGCACCAGGTGATGTGGGACCCCTCCTTGGTGCGCGGCGAGCGAGCGGCGCAGCCCTCGGACGCCGCCTCCCGCGTCCTCACCGGATTCAGATCGACGTCGAGCAGCTTGCTGCCGTTCATGCTTGCCCCCGGGTGCACCTGCGGTTCAGGTGCACCCGGCTGCACAGGCCCTGCACGGTCACGACGAACTCAACTCCGGATGGCTGCCGCTGTGGCCGTACCGCTCGACGTGATCATGGACGACGATCTGGTGATCGGCGGCGGCGCGGTCGCACCGGTCCAGGACCTGGTCGAGGGCCAGGTCCTCGAAGAACTGCTCCTGGTCGTCGTGACGTCCGCGAACTCCGGCTCCTGGGCCGGAGCGGCAGCCGGGCGGGCGGCAGAACGACCGTGAGGCTGTCCGCGGCCGTGCGACCGCGGCCCGGCACGAACCGCGACGACCGCCTGCCCGGCACGGCTCCGATCCTCCCGAACTCACGTGGCCACGCCCTGGCCACCACCTCCCCGCGCGACCGCCATCCGGCAACCGCCCACCACTCCGCTTCGGAAGCCCCGGGAACCCGCAAGGGCTGCCGCGATCGCGCGGCGCTGCACATGTCTGTCGGGCTGCTGGTCCGCGTACCGCAGGCAGTCCCGGTCCGACATCGCACTCCCAGATCGCCGTCTGCCGCGACGCTGACCGCCACCAGGTCACCAGAGTCCGCATGTGCGCTCGGCCCAGGCGAAGACACCCGCTGACGCTGTACGACATCGCACGGTCGGCACCCGTCATCCCTCAGGGTGAGCGAGGGTCCGGACCGGGCTGGATCAGCGCAGCCCGGCGAACAGGTCGTTCTCGGGCACGGCCGCGTCGGTGGTGTCCTGGACGCGTACGAAGGTTTCGAGGCCCATCAACTCGGTGAACTTCTCCCGGCCCATCCCGAGGAAGAAGATGTTCTCCCCTTGGCTGGCGTGGGCGGCCAGTGCATCGAATTTCTGACCGCCGAAGTCGCTGGTTTCCACCCAGGTGGTGATCTCCTCGTCGGGGAGTCCGATCTCGGCCATCGCGGCGGCCTCGGCGGGATCCGGCTCGTGGTCGTCCGCACCGAACTCGCGCATGATCTCCCCGAACCGCTGCATCATCGAACGGGGCGCTGTCGTCCAGTACACCTTGGGTGTCAGCTCGACCTTCGCCAGCGCCGCCATCGTGATGCGGTTGGCCTGAATGTGGTCGGGGTGGCCGTAGAAGCCGTTCTCGTCGTAGGTGACGACCACGTCGGGTCGGTAGCGGCGCATGAGCTCAGCGAGCCGGTCAGCGCCTTCCTCCACAGGGGTCCGCCAGAAAGATCCAGGGGTGTCGTTGGTCGGCCAGCCCATCATCCCGGAGTCGGCGTAGTCCAACATCTCCAGATGACTGATCTTGAGGATGTCGCAGCTCGTCTTGAGTTCCTGACGCCGCATCAAGGCAACGGCCGCCGGATCGTGTCCGGGGTCACCCGGCTTGACGCCGCCTGGTCCGTCACCGCAACCGCCGTCGGTACACGTCACCAGGACGGTGCGAATGCCCTCCGCTGCGTACCGCGCGAGGACACCTCCCGTTCCTGTGGCCTCGTCGTCGGGGTGGGCGTGTACGGCCATGAGCGTCAAGGGCCAGTCATTCATGAAACGGTCCTCCTGGGTGAAAAGGTATAAGTCTGAGTCCGCGGCGGGCGTACGAGCAGGCGCCCCTCGATACCAGATGGGCGCGCCTCCCCGCGGCGTCGAGGGCCGCGATCTCTTGGTCCCTGCGTTCCCCGTCGCGCGGCACACCGGTTCCTCAGCCGGTGCAACAGTGCTGGCTGGGCCAGTGTTCCCGCCGTGCACAGAATCTCCCCTGGCCTTGGCCGTGTGGGTCCGCACCGTGGCGCACGCCGCCGGCCTTTGTGGCGGGCAACGAGCGGGCTCACGACTCCCAGCACCGGGACACGGCCGGGGCCGCCTCTCACCGAACCCGCGCCAAGCGGGCCCGGGCAACATGGTCGGCCGCATGCGGCGGACCGGCCGGTCGAGGCCCTCGTGTCCGCTGCATCCGGCTGACCGGTGCGGGCAGCTGTCGGCCGATGCGCAGTACCGCGCCGCGCCCGCCTTGAGCAGGACGGCACAGCTGTCGAACGTGGTGGCTTCGTGACCCATCGGGTCGGGAGCGCCGTGGTCACCGCAGGGGGCGCGCCGTTGTTCCCGCGCCCGCGGGGTAGCTTCGAGGTTCGCACCGTCGAAACGACGGGGGGAGGGCGTCCCTGCACGCGGGGGCCCCTGGGGGCCGGCACCTGTCCGCCGCACCAAGCGGGCCCTCGCGGACTGCTGGCGGTACCTCGCGCTCGTCCGCACGCTCGTCGCGCTCGCCGGTGCCGTACTGATCATCTGGGCCGGGATCACGTCCGAGGCCAGCCGCGCCGATCAGCTCGCGGCCGCGGCCGACCGGCGCGGCTCGGCGGCGTCGACGCTGGCGTCTGATGTGCGCACGCTGCGGGTGCAGGTGAAAGCGGTCGGCTGGGATCCGGCTGCGCCGGATCCGTCGCAGGCCATCGCGGGCCTGTCCGACCGGGCGCGGGTGCCGGTGCCGATCCCGGGGCCGGTCGGCGCGACAGGCCCGCAGGGGAAGCCCGGGGCGGTGGGGCCGTCAGGTGCACCCGGGCGGACGGGGACGGCCGGCAGCTATGGGAAGGACGGTTCCGGGGCTGGCTGGTCCTGCGGGGGCGGCGGGGAAGGACGGGACAGCGGGACGGGCAGACCTGTCAGGCCGGGTACCGGCTCCAGGTCCCGCCGGGCGATCCGGATGCGCTGGTGTGCTGCCGCGACGGCGCTCCCGCGTCGCCGGGCCCCAGCCCGTCAACATCACCGCCGGCTGTCCTCGCCCCCGACCGGCGCCGCACCTGACCACTCTGGCATCAAGGCGCCCGCCCCGCTTCGGCAGGGTGCGCGCCTTGGTCGTTCAGCTCGGAGTCGACCGAGGAGGTAGGAGTCGAACCAAGCGGCGGACAGCCTAAATGGCCATGAGATCCATGATGTGGTCGTCGAGATCGGCCACCCACGGCTCTTGGCGCCACGGCTGCAATTCGCGTCGGGCGCGCCGTAGCCGAGTGACCACCACTCGCCCTCCTGTTGCGGCGGCTGCATCAAGGCACGCGTGGAGGAGCGCGGCGGCGGATTGTGGATCATTGAGGCGTAGCAGTGCCAGCGCTTGGTCTGAGGTGACGATGGCGCGCTGTACTTGCTCGCGTGGCCGTGTCAAGGCTTGCGCGGACCGTGCGAATTCGTCGTGTGCAGCGGCGGCATCACCTACGTACAGCGACGTGACGCCCTCGAAGCCGCGCAGGTGAGCGCGGGTGAAGGACGAGGTGGAGGGATCGGTGTCGGTGTCGGTGTCGGTGTCGAGGTCGTACCAGGCCAGGGCGAGTGCTGCCCGTGCTTGTCGCTCTGCTTGCGCTCCGCCGGTTCGCGCGATGATCTCCGCTTGCAGGGCGTGGGCGCGGGCTCGCACTGTGGTGCTCTGACCTGCGCGCGCGTCACGAACGGCAGCGTCGACGAGGTGTCGTGCTGCCTGGAGGCCGGGCGTTGAGTACAGAGTGACAAGAGCGTGGCTCATGTGGACCACGGCCCGGCGCCAAGGGGCGCCAATGTTGCCGGCGGCATCCGCGGCTGCGAGATAGAGGCTGCGGGATAGAACGTCGTCCCGTGTTTCGAAAGCGAGGCGCCCCGCAAGGGTGAAAGCCTGGGCAGCCACTGCTCGGAGTCCCGGCACGACCGGCGCAGGTACGTCGCTGTCGAGCAATCTGCGGCAGGTCTCAATGACGGGAGCCAGCAGCAGCTGTAGTCGCACAAACGGAAGGCTGCCCACCTCTCGATTCACGTCGTGGACTGCCGTGCTCAACACGGTGAGCAGAGCCTCGTCCGCGTGCTGCGGATAGGTGAGCGCGCTGGCGAGCGTCGTGCGGGCCTGAGGGCCGAGAATGGCGAGCAGATCTGGGCCGCGGTCCGTGGACGACCGTACGAGTAAACGGCGTAGCTCGCCTACAGCTTGCTCGCTCTCCCCTAGGTGCAGCAGAGCATCCAGCAGTTCCGCGAAATCCGACCCGGGGCCCAGGGCCGTCTGACCGCCGGCCTCGACGGCGTACACGTGCGCGAGCAGGAGTTGATACCGGGCGCTGGGCAAGATGGGCGCTGCACTCTCCCAGCGGGCAACGGATCGTTGGACGCTGGGGATGCTGCTGCCGAGCGGCTGTCCAAGGCGCGTAGCCACCTCGGCGAGAGCACGGGCAACGTCGGCCAACGACATGCCTCTGCTGCGACGCAGACGCTTGAGTGTGGCGGCGCCGACGTGTCGGCCGTGGTCGCTCATGCGCCCATCATGCCCGGAGACGGTCGGTCACACTGGGACAATGAGACGGGCCTGCTGGTTCTCAGCAGCGTGATTGATCGTCTGCCAGGTGCCCGACGTGCGCTCGCCCCCCTCTAGAGGGAACCCAATCACCATGTCGGATCGGTCGACCATGTATCGATTCCGAGCGTAGTAGGCGGGTGTCCGCAGCTCAGGAGCACGGAGTTCAACCACCTCGCTGATCCGCTCCCGACAGTGGTTGACCGCCTGCTGTGCCTCTGCCGGCTGTTGATCGAGTGTGCCAGGAACAACGACGGTGACAGGGGCCTTCGAGTGGCCTGCGAGCCAGAGAAGCGACAGCGAGTCGATGCCTTTTGCCCCGCCGACGTAGAACCGGTTTGCTGCGTCGGTGAATGGCCCGAGGTAGCGCGCGAAAAGCGCGGTGTACCAGGTGAGTTGGTGGTGGCCGGTTGACCGCGTTCCGGTGATGGTGATGGTCAGAGTCATGATCAACTCCATGTCATAGGTTGTCAGATGCCGAGCGAGCTTCCACAGCTGTGAACTTGGGGCATGGACGCAAGAGTCGACTCGGTCGTCATTCTGGCCGATCATCTTCGGGAACATGGGGTCACGGCCACAGAAGCCGATAAGAAGACCCTAACTGTAGGAAACCCGCTCAACTCAGCCGTGAGTGAAAACGTGACTGCCGTAAGTGGCCGGTATGTCACCACGTACGGCTATGAGGTGGGTGAAGTCGGCGACGAGAAGGCCACCGCAAGCCGCGTTGCCTTCCTCGTCGGAGCCAGCAGCCAACCCCAGCCCCTGCTGATCGACAGTGACACGATCGCCGACACGATCCGCCGGGCGCTCGGCTTCGGATCGATCCGGCCGAGTCGGGAGGAACTCGCGGCTACGGACGAGGTGCTGCGTGGTCACGTTGCGCTGCTCCTCGCCGAGGCCCGGCAGAGCGCCGTCCCTCAACCGCCGGACCGCTACCGCCTCGACCGGATCTCGAAACACATGGCTTTCCCGTTGGGCAAGGGCCTGTTGTCTGCTGACGCCGAGGTGCACCAGCGCGCCCGGGACTGCCAATGGCTGCTGGCACACTTCACCGCCGGCCGCGACGAGTACAAGCCCCGCCATGGAGCGGCCCGCACCACGCCTGCCGCGGGGAGACGAGCGTGAGATTCCGGCAGTGCAGCGCGCGTCACCCGTGGCCCGTCCCGCACCGCCCCCTCGGCCACCCGAGGTGGGCCCGGTGCGACGGCCGCCACCAGCACAAGGGCGGCCACCGCACCCGGCTCCCCGAGTTCGGCCTCGAACTGCGATGGGCGCGGCGATGACGACGACCAACGAACCCCCGTACGGCGTGATGGCGGGAACCATCGGCGAAGACGTGATCACCGTCCACGAACTCGTCTGGGTCGCCGGCAAGCAGCGCCCGAAGTGCGGCGACGGCGCTCCGGAGGACCAGGTCGAGGAGTGGTTCCGCCGGGTCAACTGCCCCTACTGCCTCAACGACGAGCAGGCCCCCGCCACCTGATCGCCCAGACTCCCGGCGCACGGATCGCCGGGCGCGCTCCCCACCGCCACCCCGGGGCTTTCTTCCTTTCACCCGGCGGTGGCAGACGGGGAGCGCAGCGCCCGCCCCAGGTTGGTTGCCGGCAGCGGGCGGGCGCACCTCTCTCCTGCACCCCACGACGAGGACACAGCCATGCCCCAATCCACCCCCGACGACGAGCAGTTCTTCAACGATATCGCTTCCCTCGGCGAGACGGCCAACGCCGCCCGGGACCAGGGTCTACCGCCCGCGGTGCACGAGGTGTTGCACGACCTCGCCGCCGAACAGGCTGCGGACGTCGCCCGCAACCACGGCAGCGGCAGGTGAGCCAAGTGACTGTCACGAGGGACCAGTTCACCGACCCGGACGGCCGCAGGATCGGCGCCCTCGCCCTCTTCCGCAACACCGCCGGCCACCCCCTGATGCTCCGCAAGCGCAACCGGGACGAACTCCCGTGGTGCCTGCCCGGAGGGTGCGCCGTCGGCGGCGAATCCGCCCTCGCGGCGCTGCGCCGCAAGGTGCTGGAGGAGACCGGACTGCACGCCACCCCCGGCCTGCTGCTTGTCGAGCACTACATGCCGGCCACGGCCGGGCGGGCCGAGGGAAGCAACCTGATCTTCGACTGCGGCGAACTCTCCCCCGAGGCAGAAGTCCGGCTGAAAGAGCCCGAGTTCAGCGAGTTCGCGTTCATCGTCCCGGACCAGCTCGCGGACGCAGCACAGCCGCACACGGCCGCGCGGGTGCAGGCTGCTCTGTACGTGCACAAGATCGGCGGCGGCGCGGTGTACCTGGAAGGCGCCGCCCGGCCGGTGGTGCCATAACCCGACTCCGTCCGGGTGGCTGGCCGAACCCGGCCGGACGGCGCCTGGCCCCCGACGGTCGCCAGGCCGCTCCGCACCTTCCCTCTCCGTGGCGTGCGGGAGGTGCGGAGCACCGGCCGCTCGGACTCGTGGGAAGGCCCGGCCGGCCACCGCTCCAGTGCAAGCCGCGCTTGGCCGCACGACCACAGGCCCCCTCCCGGCCGGTAGTCCTGGCCGGACAGCGCGGCCGGGACGGGTCCGGCCCTCCCAGGCCGCCTAACAACTTACGGAGACACCATGGGCAAGTCTGCCCGGTCCTTACTGTCGCCACAGCAGTACGACGCCGTGTGCGCCACCATCCAGAGCGACAACCCCGACGTTGAACCGGACGACGCCGCGGCGATCCTGAACGAGGCGCTGGCGTTCGTCGCTGCTTGCGTCCAGTTGCCCGAGGTGCGCCTTGTCCCGTCCCGCGTGGTCGACGCCGGCTGGCACGCGCTCATTCTGCACACGACGACGTACGCCGAACTGTGCGGCAAGCTCGGCGCGGTCGTGCACCGCCAGCCCGAGGAGCCGGATCCGACCCGGTACAACCAGGACGCCATCGACCGCACCGCGGCTCTGATCGAGGAGACCGGGTACGGCGTGGACCTGGACCTGTGGGGCCCGCCGGACGGTGACCTGATCGCAGTGGCCGCCAACTGCCAGCACCGCGACGACCGTGGTCCGATCGTGCCCCACCCCAAGCCCAAGGGATAGCCTCCCAACTCCGCGACGGAAGGACCGCCATGGAGTGGATCAACCCAAAATACGCCGACATCGTTGCCTCCCTGCGAATCGCCAAGATCGCGATTGCCAGTGAGGACGATCGGCCGCTGCGAGGCTTCCTCGTCGACCCCGCGCCGGAACCCAAACAGGACTGACCCGAACGCCCTGGCCCACCCGGCCAGCACCGGTGAGACCAGCAAGCACCTGCAGCACTCGACCGGAAGGAACAGCAGCGTGGAACTCCTCGCGGCAGACGACGGCCGGCACGCCGGCCAGCCCTCGGACAAGCCGTGGACGCCGCCGCCCACTCCGCCCTCGCCCGACGGCGACCGGCCCAAGGCGGCATGAGCCGATGACCAACGCCCTCCAGGGGCACGCCGCGCTCGTCCAACAACTCGACGAGCGCGGTCTGTTGAGCCCCGCATGGCGCGCGGTGTGGCAACGCACCCCGCGTGATCCGTTCCTGCCCGAGCGCGTGTGGCGCCAGGACGTCGACCGTTGCCGGTTGGTCACCACCGCCGCGGAGCGCACGGCACTGGTGTTCGCCGACGAGCCGGTAGTGACCCAGGTCGACGACGGCGCCGAGGACGGGCCCGGTGTCGCCACCTCCTCGAACTCCAAGCCGTCCATGGTCGCGCGCATGCTGGGCCTGCTCGACGTGCGCGACGAGCAGCAGGTGCTGGAGATCGGCACCGCCACCGGCTACGTCGCGGCTCTGCTGTCCGCACACCAGGGGGACCAGTACGTCACCAGCGTGGAAATCGACGCCGCACTGTCCGCCCAAGCCGACGCGAACCTGGCCGCCGCCGGATACCGACCGCGGCTCGTGGTCACCGACGGCGAACACGGATGGCCGGCCGGCACCCCCTACCACCGCATCATCGCCACCTGCGCCCTGCGGCACATCCCGCACCAGCTGATCAAGCAACTCCACCCCGGCGGCGTGCTGGTAGCGCCCCGCGTCGGCGACTTCTGGTGCGGCTCACTGGTCCGCCTCGTCGCGGCCGAGGACGGCAGTGCCACCGGCCCGTTCACCGGCACCGCCACCTACATGCCCATGCGCTCCCACCGTGCCCATACCGGCGACGCACCGGACACCTCCAACCCGCGATCACGGGAAACCGCGGTCATCCCGCAGGACATGCTGACGCCCGGCTTCGCCCTGTACGCGAGCGCCCGGGTACCAGGTGTCACGCTGATCGACGGCCGCCACGACGAAGCGCTGCGCGTCTGGGCCATCGACGGTGAAGGGTCGGGCGCCATCGCGGACGCCGACGGCACCGTCACCGAATTCGGAGACCGTGACCTGTGGCATGAGATCGAGACTGCCTGGCAGGAATGGGACAACCTCGGCCGTCCCGCGGCCGAGGACTTCGGACTCACCGTCACGGCCAGCAGCGAGTACGTCTGGCTGCATACCCCTGGCCAACCGGTGCGCCCCTGCCTCGCAGAGCCCCTCGGCGGCACACCGGAAGCCGAGCACGGCTGATACCCACCCGAGCGCTACCCGGTGCGCGACGCCCCCGCCCTCGCCCTCAAGGGGCAGGGACCGGGGGCATCGCCGTTGGCGGCGTGCAGGGTGGAAGGTAAATGCGTCGACAGCGTCCCTCGTCAACCGGCAAAGTGGCCGCCCGTGACGAGCAGTGAGCTGTGGACCCGTGCGACCGCCGACCGCTACGACGCCGAGGAGGCCGAGATGTCCTCGGCCACCGTTCTCGAACCGACTCTCACCTTCCTCGCCGAGCTTGCCGGAGACGGCCGGGCGCTGGAGTTCGCCATCGGAACCGGACGAGTGGGCGTCCCGCTCCGGAAACGCGGCGTGCCGGTAGCGGGCATCGAACTGTCCGAGCACATGGCAGCGGTCCTGCGGCACAAGATCGACGAGGACACGCTCCCGGTAGCCATCGGGGACATGGCCACCACTGTCGTCCCCGGCGAGTTCACCCTGGTCTATCTCGTCTACAACACGATCACGAACCTGCTCTCGCAGGACGAGCAGGTCGAGTGCTTCCGCAACGCCGCACGTCACCTGGCACCTGGCGGCCGGTTCGTCATCGAGCTGGGCGTGCCGCCGCTGCGGTATCTGCCGCCCGGCCAGGTCGCGGTGCCGTTCGACGTCTCCGACCGGCATCTCGGCTTCGACACCTTCGACCTGGTCGAGCAGATTCTCGTCTCGCACCACTTCACCCGCGATGGCGCCGACGGCCGCTACCGCCGCGAAAACTCCCGGCACCGGTACGCCTGGCCGGCGGAACTCGACCTGATGGCCCGGATCGCTGGGCTGGAGCTGGATCGTCGCGTCGCGGACTGGGACGGGGCGCCGTTCACTCAGGACTCCGCGAAGCACATCTCCGTGTGGCGCAAGCCGAACTGAGGTCAGCCACCGGGCCGCACCCGCACGTCCGGCACGTACGACACGTCCGGCAGTCTGCTGTGGAGGTGTGGCATCAAGCCGGTGATCGGATCGGTTGGCGTGGTGTCGTCCGCGGTTCCGGACTGGGAATGGTGCGTTGGGCGGTTGAACAGGCCCCTGCCTGGCTAATCCCAGTGCCAGCGGTTCCGCAGCCGTTGCGGGTGGCGCGCCGATCTGTAGCAGGGCCTGCTCGACCCGTGCCTTCAGGCGCCTCCGCCGGCTGCGGACCTCATTTCGACATGATCGGTTGTCGGGAGGGGATCAGGCCCCACGGGGTCGGTGGGGCAACGGGGGCGGTGTGGTCGGTGTGGTCGGGTGTGGTCGGTTCAGCGGTTGAGGATGCGGCGTAGCCAGCGGACGCGGGCTTCGCGGGCGTCGCGGGCGACGGTGGTGTCGGGTGCGATCTGGTCGAAGCCGTGGAATCCGCCCGACCAGACGTGGAGTTCGGCGTCGCCGCCGGCTTGCCAGATGCGGGTGGCGTAGGCGATGCCCTCGTCGCGGTAGGTCTCGGCGGCGCCGGCGTCGATGTAGGCCGGCGGCAGGCCGGACAGGTCGGTGGCGCGGGCGGGTGCCGCGTACGGCGGGACCCGGTCGGTGCCGCGGGTCTCGCCGAGCAGCGACGTCCAGCCGACTTCGTTGGCGCGCCGGTCCCACACGCCGTGGCCGGCCATCTGCCGGGCGGAGGGGGTGTCGTTGCGGTCGTCGAGCATGGGGCACATGGCCAGTTGGCCGGCGAGGCGTGGTCCGCCCCGGTCGCGCGCCAGGAGCGTGACGGCCGCGGTCAGCCCGCCGCCCGCGCTGCCGCCCGCGATGACGATCCGCTCCGGGGCGCCGCCGATCTGCGCGGCGTGCCGCGCCACCCACACCAGCCCTGCGTAGCAGTCCTCGACGGCCGCCGGGTACGGGTGTTCGGGAGCCAGCCGGTAGTCGGCGGAGACCACGACGAGCCCGAGGGGTGCGGCCCACTCGCGCAGGATGCCGGGCATGCCGGTGCGGCCGGTCCCGCCGATCATGCCGCCGCCGTGCAGGTGGTAGACGACGGGTGCGCCGTCGGGCAGTCCCACCGGGCGGGCGATGAGCAGCGGGACGTCCGGCGCTCCGTCGGGTCCTGGTGCTGCACGCCCCGTCACCTCGAAGGTTCCGCCGTCGCGCAGTTCCTCCAGCGTGGGATCGGGAGCGGTCGCGGCGAGGTGCGCGCGCCACCGCGGCACGTCCGCGGGTGACGACGGCTCGGCGCCGCGCAGGTCGCCCAGCCCGTCCAGGACGGTTGCTGCTTCCGGGTCGAACGGTACGGGGGCGGGCTGGTCTTCCCGGTCCGCCGGAGTGGTGGGTGCCTCGGGAGTCGCGAGGGTCCCGGATGCGGTCGGGTCCGTCGGAGTTGCGGAGGTCGCCGGATCAACGGGTGTTGCCGGATCGACGGGTGTTGCCGGGCCGGTGGTCCGTGGGGGAGTGGTGGGGGTCTGTTGCGGGTCGTCTTCCGGCACGGGGTGGGTGTTCATGGATTCCTTCTCTGGACGGGTGTGGGCCGTGCGTCGGCACGTGCCGGGTGCTTGGGCGGTAGAGCCGAGTGGGGGCGGGGAGGAGCACGCAGGCGGTGAGCGGCGCACAGGTTGTAGGAACGCGCAGGCAGTGGGGAGTTGCAGTCACCAGGTGACAGGCAGTTGGTGTACGCCGTAGGCGATCATGTCGTGTTTGAAGCGGATGTCCTCGTCCGGGAGAGTGGTGCGCAGTCCGGGGAAGCGGCGCAACAGGGCCGGGTAGGCGAGTTGGAGTTCCTTGCGGGCCAGGTTCTGTCCCAGGCACTGGTGGGTGCCGTAGCCGAACGCGAGGTGTCCGCGTACGTCCGGCCTGCCGACGTCGAACCGGTCGGGGTCGCGGAAGGCGCCTGCGTCGCGGTTGCCGGAGGCGTTCGGCACGATCACGCCCTCGCCTGCGCGGATGAGCCGGCCTGCGATCTCGACGTCTTCCGTGGCGACCCGGGAGAGCCCGTTCTGGGTGATGGACAGGTAGCGCAGCAGTTCCTCGACGGCCGACGCCACCCGGGCGGGATCGTCGCTGTCCCGGACGACGGCGAGCTGGTCGGGGTTGCGCAGCAGCACCAGTGTCCCGAGGGCGAGCTGGTTGGTGGTGGTCTCGTGCCCGGCGACGAGCAGCGTTATCGCGGTTTCGACGAGGAGTGCGGGAGTGAGTTCGCCGGTGCGCAGGCGGGTGACGACCAGCGAGCTGAGCAGGTCGTCACCCGGATCGTGGTCCTTGCGACGGATCAACTCGCCGAGGAAGTCGGCGAGTTCGGTGCGGGCGGCGGTGAACTCGTGCACGGTGCTCTCCCGGGAGATCATCGTGCCGGCCACGCGTTGGAAGAGGGCGTGGTCCTGCCGGGGGACGCCGAGCAGTTCACTGATGACCAGGGAGGGCATGGGCAGCGCGAAGGCTTCGACGAGGTCGGTCGGGGGCCCGGCGGCCTGCATCCGGTCCAGCAGGTCGTCGATGATCTGCACCAGCCGCGGAGTCATCGTGGTGACCTGTCTGACCGTGAAGCGACCGATGAGCATGCGGCGTTGACGCGCATGCTCCGGATCGTCCTGCATGCTCAGGGCCTGCACCTCCTGGCGGCCCTGGGCTTTGAAGCCCGCCGTCGGTGCGGGAAAGCCGGGCCTGCTCGGGTCGGCGCTGAAGCGCGGGTCGGCCAGCACGGCGCGCTGGTCCTCGTAACGGGTGACGAGCCAGGGTGTCTGTCCGTCCCAGATCCGTACCCGGGCGAGCGGGGCCTGTGCGCGTAAGGCGGCGAAGTGCGGCGGTGGGTCGAAAGGGCAGCCGGGAGCGCGGTCGAAGGGGAAGTCGGGAATCGTGCGGTGCGGCACTGGTGTCTCTCCTCGTGAACGAAGCGTGAGGGGGGAATCGGCCCGTTGTGGGGCGAACGGTGGTCCCGTTGGGGCTCGTGGTCGACCGCAGCAGGCGGGCCGGCACGATACGCCTCCGGCAGCCGACGTCGACCGGGACGGGCGGCCCGGTACCCGCGCGCGTCCGTCGTCGCCCCTCACCGGGCACGAAGAGGATCAGCGCACACGGTGTGGGGGGAAGGAAGGGAACGGCACTCACGAGGGGACCGGTGAGCCACGAAGGGACCGGTGAGCACACTCACGGCCCGGGGAGCAGAGAGTGACAGCACGCACGGAAGCGGTCCCGCGCCAAGACGTGCGGTACGGCACGCTCACGACGGATGGTGAACGCGCACCCGGGAACGCCGCCTTCGAAGCGGCTAGAGTCTGTCAACCTCGATGATCACGCGGGGATGCTAGCACCGCCGGTCCGCTCCTGACGCGCGTCGTGTGGCGGCGCGGCAGCGATGCCGGGACGTGGCCCCGCGGGTCCGAATGACTGCGGCTTCTCCTAATTTCGGTTGTGTTATTCGGCCCCGGGGTCGCAGTGGTGGCCACCGCTAGGCTCCTCTCAATGCGCTCTTCACGCTTAGTACACACACGGGCGGGCGCGGCGCGGTCTCGGAGAGACGACGACCGCCGCCGGTCGCCGTCGTGCGGAACCAGACTGGGCCGGGCCGTTTCCCTCACGGCCATCACAGCCATCACGGCCGTCGCAGCGATCGTCTTGAGCGTGGCCGTGGCCGGATACGCGTCCGACACCGGGGTACGGGACGCGGGCACGACGGCGGATCTGCCGCAGCCGACGAGCGTCTTCCCATCGGAGCCGGACGGGACGACGACCCCCGAAGGTCCTCCCGTCGACACGTCGGACCGGCGCCCAACCCGTGCCGATGCCCTTCTCTTCCCGCACGGCGCGCCCAGGCTCCCCCCGGCCTTCGCCGGCGTCCTGCCATCCCGCACCGGAACAGCGAGGACATTGCCATGACCGCAACCCCCGCCCTCCATGACGAGCCCGCCGGTCCGCACATCCTTTTCGTGGAGGACGACGCGGTCATCCGCGACACCGTCCGCATCGCGCTCCAGCGTTACGGCTTCACCGTCTCCACCGCGGCCGACGGCCTCACCGGCCTCGAACTCTTCCGGAGCGCGCACCCGGATCTGCTGCTGCTCGACCTGATGCTTCCGCAGCTCGACGGCATCGGACTGTGCCGGAAAATAAGGGAGTTCAGCCTCGCGCCGGTCCTCATGGTGACCGCACGCGGCGACGACCTGGACGTGATCTCCGGGCTGGAGGCGGGCGCGGACGACTACGTGGTCAAGCCGTGCGAGAGCGCGGTGCTCGTCGCACGCATACGATCGCTGCTGCGCCGCGCCTCCTTCGGGTCCCTGTCCGGGGAGTCCGCACGCGAAGAACCCGCACGCGACGGCAGCGCGGCGGACGCCCGGCCCGTCCTCACCTTCGGGGAACTGACCATCGACACCTCCGGAATGGAGGTGCGGCGCGCGGGCGAGATCGTGGCGCTGACGCCCACGGAGCTGCGGCTGCTGCTCGCGTTCGCCGAGTCGCCGGGCGTCGTGCTGGAACGCAGGACGCTGTTGCGAAAGGTGTGGGACCACGCCTGGGAAGGCGACACGCGCGTGGTCGACCTGCACGTGAAGCGGCTGCGTGCCAAGGTCGACGCCGACCGGATCGAGACCGTACGCGGCTTCGGATACAAGCTGCGGCGCTGACGATGCCTTTGCACCCGCCGTCCTCTCCGGCGACCTGGGCCTGGTACCCCTCACGGTCCTTGCGGTGGCGCATCGCGGGACTGGTGGCCGCGGCGACCTGTGTGACCGTCATCGTCCTGGAGATACTGGTCGACCGCGCCTCGCACGCCTTCACGTTGGAACAGTCCCGCTCGATCACCATGCTCACGCTCGACCGGGCCGCCACGTCCTACTCGCGTACGGGCCTGGTCGCCGGAACCGGGGCCGAACTCGACGCGACCGAGGTGCCTGGCAAGTTGCGGGCGCTGGTGCGCGAGGGGCGCCAGGGCACCCAGTACGCGGACGGTCCCGACGGTCCCGCGATGTGGGCCGCGCGCCCCGCCGGCACCCGGACCCTGTCGGTACGGCACTCCTTGAGCACCACGTTGGGTGACCTGGAGGCCTTCAACAAGTCCATTCTGCGGGACGGCCTGTTGGCGATCGTCGTCGTGCTGCCGCCCATCTGGCTCGTCGCCGGGGAGATGAGTCGCAGACTGCGGACAGCCGCGGGCACCGCCCTCCGGATAGCCGCCGGTGACCTGGACGCCCGGATCTCCGCGATGCCCCGCCCGTTCGACGAGATCGCCGAGATCTCCGGTGCGGTCGACTCGATGGCGGCCTCCCTCCAGGCACGGCTGCGCGGCGAACAGCGCTTCACCGCGGACGTCGCCCACGAACTGCGCACGCCCCTGATGGGGTTGGTCACCGCCGCCGAACTCCTGCCGGACGGTGAGGCGGAACGCTATGTGCGCGACCGGGTGCGCGCGCTGTGCGCGCTGGTGGAGGACCTGCTGGAGATCTCCAGACTCGACGCGGGCGTGGAGCGCGCGGACCCGCAGCACTGCGCGCTGGTACCGCTGTTGGAGGAGGCCGTGGAGCGGGTCGGGGTTCCGGCGACGGTGCTCGTCGGGGGTGCCACCCACCCGACGGACGTACGCGTGTGGACCGACCCCCGCAGACTGGAGCGCATCGTCGCCAACCTCGTCGTCAACGCGCACCGGCACGGCCGTCCGCCCGTGGCGGTCACGGTCGGCGTGGATGCCGACACCGGCGTTCCCACCGTCTCCGTACGGGACAGGGGGCCCGGCTTTCCCACCGGACTGCTGGACGACGGCCCTCAGCGGTTCCGGACCGGCGCCCGTGAACGCGGCAGGGGACACGGACTCGGGCTGACCATCGCGCTCGGGCAGGCCCACGTCATCGGCGCCACTTTGACGTTCGGCAACGCGTCGGACGGCCCGGGCGCCGTGGCCCTCGTACGGCTGCCCCGTGGCCCGGCGGCGGAGCCGATACGCGACTGACACGCCGTCGACCCCGTTCGGACGTACCGCTGACACGCCGTCGCGGCACAGTCGAGCCGGCGCCGACCTCTCTCCTACCTCAGGTCGACACAATCGCTTCACAAGATGGCATCCGCACCTGAACTGACGACGTTCCAGGGAAGGACTGCCGCACATGAACGCGAAGACCACTCACGGCGCGCGGGAAGAGGCCGTGGTCGACCTCGCCGCGTACGGCGCGCGATTCGTCGAGAACCCCTATCCCGTCTACGCGGAGCTGCGCGCGAAGGGACCGGTGCACCGGGTCCGTGTCCCCGGCCAGGAACGGGACTTCTGGCTGGTCGTCCGCAACGAGGAGGGCCGCCGCATCCTCGCCGACGAGCGCCTGAGCAAGGACTGGCGCTCCCAGGGGGTCTGGCCGGCCGACGCGCTGCCGATCAACGAGAACATGGTGGAGAGCGATCCGCCCAAGCACACGCGCCTGCGCGCCCTGGTGACCCGCGCGTTCACCGCGCGGCGGATCGAGGCACTGGCTCCCCGCGTCCACACCCTGACCGCGGACCTCCTGGACTCGATGGCCAAGGCCCCGGACGGGCGGGCCGATCTGGTCGCCGCCCTCGCCTTCCCGCTCTCCATGACGGTGATCTGCGAGCTGCTCGGCGTCCCGGACCTGGACCGGCAGTCGTTCCGGGGATGGACCAACGAGATCGTGGCCTCCTCCTCCGACGAGGCGACCGGCGAGGCCGTGCGGGCGGTCAACGCCTACCTCACCGGCCTCATCGAGCAGAAGCGCACAGCACCGGGGGACGACCTGCTGAGCGCCCTGCTGCGCACGACCGACGAGGAGGGCGACCGGCTGAGCCCCGAAGAGGTCGTCGGCATGGCCTTCCTGCTGCTCGCAGCCGGACACGAGACCACCGTCGGCCTCATCTCGAACACCGTGCTGGCGCTGCTCCGCCACCCCGACCAACTCGCGCTGCTGCGGGCCGACTTCTCCCTCACCGGCAACGCTGTCGAGGAGACCCTGCGGTACGACAGCCCGACGGAGAACTCGACGTACCGGTTCGCCACCGAGACCATGGACTTCTGCGGCGCCCGCTTCGAGAAGGGCGATCCGGTGCTGGTGTCGCTCGCCGCGGCCGGGCGGGACGGCGAACGCTTCGAGGACGCCGAACGCTTCGACATCACCCGCACCGCGCGCGGACACCTCTCCTTCGGCCACGGCATCCACTACTGCCTGGGCGCCCCGCTGGCCCGGCTCGAAGCCGGTGCCGCGGTCCGGGCCCTGCTGGAGCGCTTCCCCGATCTGCGACTCGACACCTCCGAACCCCTCGTGTACATCCCGGGGATGCTCGTCCGCGGCGTGCGCCGACTGCCGGTGCGATGGACCGGGTGACCCCGCGACCGCACCGATCCTCCGTCACCCGTCCCGAGCACCCCGAGCACACCCGGAGCACTCCATGAGTACCGACACGGTGAACCCGGCGCACGACGCGGACCGCGCCCCGATCAGCGAAACCGCCAAGATCAGCACGGACGACACCCATACCTTCTTCTTCGACCACCCCCTCGATCACATACCGGGAATGCTGCTCGTGGACACCGCCCTGCACCGGGCGGAGCAGGCAGCCGGCCGGCGCGCCGCGGGTCCCCTGCGGGTCCAGGACCTCGATCTGACGTTCAACGGCCTGTGCGAGCACGGTTCCGAGGCCCTCGTCCATCTCAGGGAGAACGGGCCAGGCACGCGCACGTTCACACTGGACGTGCGCCAGGACGGGACGAGCGTCTGCACCGGATCACTGCGGCTGGAGCCGGCTCCGCGGCGGGAGCTCTTCGCCGAGGCGCCGGGACGGGCACCGGGACGCGACCGCCCGCGGCGCGCGCCCGCGGAGCTGGTCCACAAGAGGTCCTCGGACAACGTCCTGATCGGGCCGCTGCGGCAGACCGGCGAGCACAGCTACACCACCGTCATGATCGGTCCGCCCGCCGACCGGTGGCCCGATGTGCATCCCACGACCGTGTTGGTGGAGGCGATCCGGCAGACCGCGACCATCACCTCCCACACCGCATGGGACATCCCCACCGACTGGCAGTACATCCTGATGTCGATCCACCTGACGCTCACCGACACCGCGACCTGGCCGGCCGCCCCCGAACTGGTCTGCCACGTCAGCCCGTTGAAGGGCCGCGCCCGTGGCGGGATCGACATCGCCGTCCAGGTCGACGGGGCACAGGTCGGTCACCTGCACCTCAAGGCCCGCGCCGTACCTCCGGCCGCGTACCAACGGATGCGCGAGGCCGCTGCGAAGACGGCGGAGGCGACGGCATGAAGCGGTGGATCACCGAGAAGTTCCCGGCGCTCTTCTTCTTCACCGGGCTCCTGGCCGGCGCCGGGGCCCTCGTCCGGGCGGCGCGGGACACCGCGAGCCCCGCCTTCCCGATGCCGGCGGTGATGATCGGCGTCTATCTGTGCTGGGTCCTGCTGGAGGCGCGCATCACCTTCCGCACAGCCGGGATGCAGGACACCGAGGACGACCACGGCACGGAGATCGTCTACGGGCTGTCACGGTTCGCGACCGTCCTCGCCGCGCTCTACGGTCCCCTGCCGGACGGGGCGCCGCTCCTGGCGACCGGCCCGCTGCTGGTCCTGCTGGCCGGCATCGCGCTGCGGCTCGTCTCGATCCGGACACTCGGCGCCTTCTACTCGCACCGGGTGCGCAAGGACGCCCAGCACCGCGTCGCCACCTCCGGACCGTACCGGCTGCTGCGGCATCCGGCCTACGCGGGGATGATCCTCGCGCACCTCGGGCTGGTGGCGTACTTCCTCAATCCGTTGAGCGCCGCGCTGTTGCTGCTGCTGTTCGTCCCCGCGGTCGTGCGCCGGATCTCCGTCGAGGAGAAGGTCATGTCGACCGTCGCCGGATACCGCGACTTCATGGCGAGCCGCAAACGGCTCGTGCCGTTCGTATGGTGACGCAAGCACCGCGCACGGGCCGACTGCCCAGGATCGCCCTGACCGGGGCCACCGGCTACGTGGGCGGCGCGCTGCTGCGGCACCTGTCGGGAATGGCGTCGCCCTGGCCGGTCACGGCCCTGGTGCGGCAACCGCCCACGCGGCGGCTGCCGTTCGTCACCTACGTGCGGGGCGAGATCCCGGGGCGGCTGCCCGCCGACTTCCCGCCGCCCGGCACCGACGTCCTGATCCATCTCGCCAACGAGAACCGCAGCCGCGACCAGGACGTCCTGCACGCCGTGAACGTGGCGGGCACCCGCGCCCTGATCGGCGCGGCCCCCGACTCGCTGAAGGGCGTGCTGCTCGGCAGCTCCATGTCCGTCTACGGCAGGGGCGCCCAGATCCGGGTGACGGAGACGGCCCCCGCCCGGCCGTCGACGGCTCTGGGCCACGCCCGGCTGGGCGCCGAGCACGAGGTCGCCGAGGCCATGCGGCGGCGCGACGCAACGGCCTATCTGCTGCGGCCGCGGTTCATCACGGGCCGGGACGACACCGCGTTCCTGCCCGGCATCAGCCGGCTTCGGCGGCTGCCGCTGCGGGTGCCAGCGGACCGGACCTACTTCAGCGTGATCGACGTGGACGACTACGGCTCGGTGATCGCGCAGCTCGCGCGCCGGGTGCTGGAGCGTGCCGCGTACGGCACGCCCGTACGCACGGCGGTGAACGTCGCCTACCGCAGACCCGTGACCCTGCAAGACCTGTTCGACGTCGTGGCGGCCCCGCCGAGCCCGGACCCCCTGCGTTGGCTGCCGGCCGCTCCGGTAAGGGCCCTGAGCTCCGTGTTCCCCGGGCAACGGGCGTCCCGGCTCGCGGAGCGACTCGAACTGGTCACCCGGTCCCACTGGGCCGACGTCGGCCTCCTGGAGAGCGAGATCGGAACCGCACTGACCGCGAAACCACCGGAAACGGTGGTGCGCTCCTACCGGGCGTACCCACCCGAACAGGAAACCTCATGAACGAGACACTCATCGAGACACTCGGCGAAGGCATGACCCCGGACAGCGTCGGTTGGAAGTTCGCCCGGCTCAAGACCCTCCAGGAGCGGGGCGTCCGGGTCCCGGGCCTGTTCTGCCTCACCGGCGCGGCCTACCACCGGGCGGTGGCGCCGGTCGGGGGCGCCATCGACTCCCTGGTGCGCAACACCGACCTGGACGACTGGGACCAGGTGTGCGCCACCAGCGCCCGAATCCGTGAGGTCATCGCCCACGCCGGACTCGGTTCCGAGGTGGAGACGGCCCTCGAACGCCGGCTGGCCGCCGACTTCCCCGACGGCCCGCTGCTGGCGGTGCGGGCCTCGGTCATCGGTGCCGCGGGCCAGGGCGAGGACTCGGCACGGAACCCGTTCGCGGGCATGAGCGACAGCTTCCTGTACGTCCCGCGGTCCGGGGTGAAGGAGGCGGTGCTCAAGTGCTGGGCGTCGGCGTTCAGCCCGGAGGGACTGCTCTACCGGCACCGTCAGCGGCTGCCCTTCTCCGGGCTGTCCGTCGCCGTCGGCGTCCAGCGCATGGTCTTCGGTGAGCGCTCGCTCGTCCTGTTCACCTGCGACCCCACCAGCTACGCGCGCAACACGGTGATCAGCGCCAGCTGGGGCATCGGCGAGGGCGTCGTCCAGGAGAAGGCCCCGGCCGACCACTACTTCGTGCACTCGCGCACCGGGAACGTCGAGAGCGTCGTGGCCCGCAAGACGACCATGGTGACCCTCGACCGCGAGCGGGGACACGGAACCGTCGAGATCGCCGTGGCGAGCGAACGCGTCGACGTTCCCGTGCTGAGCGACGAGGAGGCCAGGGCGCTGGCCGACCTCGGCAAGGACATCGAGAAGATCTTCGGCGAGCCGCAGGACATCGAGGCGACCTTCACCGAGGACGGCCTCGTGCACGTGGTGCAGTCGCGACCCGTGACCATCGAAGCCGACCGGCACCGGATCTGGAGCAGCGCCAACGTGTCCGAGAGCTTCCCGGACACGACGACCCCGATGACGTACTCGGTGGCGCGCCGCTTCTACTGGCTGCTGAACCACGACTACCTGCGCCGCAGCGGAGTCCCCGAGAGCGAACTGCACGATCTGCACGAGACGATGACCCGACTGCTCGGGTTTCTCGACAACCGCATCTACCACAGCATCAACGCCTTCATCAAAATGCTGTCCGCCGTGCCGATCTTCGACAGCGTCCGGCGCGACTGGGAACGTCTCGTCGCCGAACTCGACACCTTCTACCACCACACCTCCGACAGGCCCACGGGCTTTCGCGCACGCGGTCGCCGGGCGGTCCGGCTGGTCACCGGATGGGGCCGGGTGGCGCGCGCCTACCAGACCCTGCCCCGCGACTTCAAGGATTTTCAGGAGCAGTGGAGCGGGCTGCTGCGGGAGGTGCGGACCGGTTCGACGACGAGCGAGCATCCACTCAAGCTCGTCGCCGACTACCGCCGCACCTGGCGCACGGCGGGACAGCTCTGGGGCATCACACTCGTCAACTACCAGTTCATGGTGCTGTTCCACAAAGCCGTCGAGCTGGCCATGGACCGCTGGGGCGTCGACGAGCAGGAGACCCTCTTCAGCCAGTTGCTGTGCGGCGGCCGGCAGCTCAAAGGCGCGGAGATCGCGCTGAGCGCGGTACGGCTGGCCGAGCGGGTGCGCAGCGACGCGGGACTGCACGATCTGTTCCTGGCCGACCCACCACGCGCCATCTGGGACCGATTGGCGGCGGGCAAGCTCCCACACGACTTCACCGAGGAAGTGCACCGGCACATCGAGCAGTACGGCGACCGCGGCATCGCGGAACTGAAGCTGGAGAAGTCCAACCTCCGCGACACGCCGTGGGAGCTGATCCGGCTCGTCCAACAGTACGCCGCGAGCGACCTGACCGTCGCGGACATGGAAGAGGTGGAACGCAGCACGCGCCTGGCGGGCGAGGCACTGCTGCGCTCCAAACTGCCGCGAGCCCGGCTGCGGCGCGCCGTGCTGCTCGGTCTGTTCGACCGGCTGCGCACCACCCTGTACTACCGGGAAGCCGGCCGGTACATGCGCAGTGAGCTGTTCGGTTACAGCAAGCAGGTCATCCGCGCCCTGGGTGTGGAGCTGCACCGCCGCGAAGTGCTCGGCGACCCGGAGGACGTGTTCTTCCTCGATCTCGACGAGCTCTTCGGCTTTGTGGACGGTACGGGCTCCACCCGCGACCTGGCCGGACTGGTCGCGGTCAGGAGGCGCGACCTGGAGAAGTCCCGGGCGCTGCGGCCGGTGCGCGAGTTCGCCACCGGCGACGTGGTGGCCACATCGGTGCCGCAGCAGGAGGACGTGTCGCCGGACGGCACGGAGGGCGTCGACGGGCTGCGCGGTCTCGGCTCCTGCCCGGGAAAGGTCCGCGGATACGCGCGCATTCTGTCGGACCCGGCCCTGGACGGGGAGTTCCCCGCCGACAGCATCCTCATCACCCGGGAGACCGATCCCGGCTGGCTCTACCTCATGCTCGCCGCGAAGGGCATCGTCGTCGAACGCGGCAGCCTGCTGTCGCACACCGCCATCACCGGCCGGAAGTTCGGCATACCGACGATCGTGGGGGTGCCGGACGCGACCCGGCGGATCCCCGAGGGAAGCCTCATCGAGGTCGACGGCGGCACCGGCAGCGTCGTGATCCTGGACGAGGCCCCCCGGTGAGGCCGCTGCGCGCCTTCTGGCGGTTCTTCTCCCGGCGCTTCCCTGCCCTGCGCTACCTGGCGTACGTCGTGCTGTGGCCGGCGGGCGTGCTGGGCGCGCTCGCGCCGTTGCGTCCCGCTGGGGCGGCGGTGGGCCCCGGCGTCGCGGAGCAGGTGTGCGCCGCGCTGGCGCTGTTCGTGATTCTGTTCTTCATGCGCGCGGTCGACGAGGTCAAGGACCTCGACTACGACCGGGAGTTCCACCCCGACCGCCCCCTCGTGACCGGCGAGACGGATGCCGCGGCGATCCGTGTCTACCTGCTGGGGGCGGCGGCCGCCGCCGTGGCACTGAGCGCCGTCGTCGGTCCGGCGGCCGTCGTGACGGGCGTGGCGATCATGGCCTACAGCGTGTTCCTGCTCCTGCTGGAGAAGGCGTCCGAGCGCTTCCGCGAGAGCGTCTGGGGGAACATCGCCGTCACGATCCAGCTGAAGACCGGACTCATCTGCTACCTGGCGCTGCTGGCCGCCTCCGCCGGCGCCGGGACGCCGCCGCTGCCGACCGCGCTCGTGGTGCTGTCCTTCCTCCTGGCCTATCTGCACTGGGAGATCGCGCGCAAGACGGTACGGGCGCGATTCGCCCTGCCCGGCGAGAAGCTCTACTCGACGGCGTTCGGCGCCCGGTGGAGCCTCAGCGTGGCCACGTTCCTCATGGTCACGGCCTGCTTCTTGCGCGCGGTGGTGTCCCTGGGAGCAGACGCGGGCGAGGTACGGCCCGCCACGCTCGCGGTGTTGGCCGTACCACTCGCCCTCGTCGTCTGGGGCGTCGTCGGCTTCCGCGCGCGCCGGCAGACGCGGCACACCGCCGGCGGGCCCGCGTTCGCCGCGTACCTGGCGTTCCTCGCCACCGGGGCGGTGCAGCCCGCGCTGATGACCCAGGCCCCGCCCTGGTTCGGCTGAGCCGAACTCCCCTCTCCCTTCTCCTCCCTCTCCTCCTTCCCCTCCGACGAAAGGTGTGACGTGTCATGAACGGACGTGTCATTTATGCCGACTTCGAGTACCCCATCCCGCTGGGCGGCGCGCGCATTCTGTCGGCGCACGTGAAGTTGCTGGCGGAGGCAGGGGTGGACGCCTACCGGTGGTCGCCGACACCGGGCTTCCGGTACGCCTGGTTCGACGACAGCGGCGTACCCACCCTGTCGGGCATGGAGATCGAGCTGACGGCCGACGACCTTCTGGTCGTCCCGGAGATCTCGGTCCTGCCCGGACACGACCCGGCGCCCGGCGCCCGCAAGGTCGTCTTCAACCAGGGGCACTTCCTCACCTTCCTCACCAGCGGCGCGGTGGGCCGGTACCCGGGCTTCACCCCCGATCCCGGCATCTGGACGATCTCCCGGGAGAGCGTCGACGTCCTCAGCCGCGCGCATCCGTATCTGCCCACGCCCCTGCTCATCCCGAACCCCATCGACGGCGAGCTCTTCCGCCCCGCCGAGCGGCGGGTGGCGAGCATTGCGTGGATGCCGCGCAACCGCCCCGCCGAGTCGCTGCTGCTGGAGCGGCTGCTCCGCGCCGATCCGCGCGGCGAAGGCGTCGAGTTGCGCCCCATCCGGGGGTTGAGCCACGAAGAGGTCGCCCAGGTCCTCGCCGACACGTCGGTCTTCGTCGCGCTCGGCTCACCGGAAGGAGAGGGATTCGGCCTGCCCGTCGCCGAAGCGCTGGCGAGCGGTTGCCTGGTCGCCGGCTATCCGTTGGGCGGCGGCGAGGAGCTCTTCGACGCGCCCTCGGCCTGGCGCGTACCCGACCTGCGTACGGGCCTGCTGGCGGACCGCGCCCTGGAACTCGTCCGACGCCCGGAGGACGGCGTGCGCGCCGAAGGGCGCCAGTGGCTGCTCGACCGGTACCACCGGAAGACGACCACGGACGCCCTGCTGGCGGCGGTCGACGCGGCCCGGAACCTGCCGGGCGGCCCGGCCACGGCGACGCACTTCCTGGCCTGGTCGGAGGAGTACCGTCCGTTCTTCGTGTCCCAGGTGGCGGCCATGGAGGCGGCACAGAGGGGCAATTGACCGTTCCTCCCGTACTCCCGTGCGGAGCCCGCCGAGGCCGAGGTGACCGGCCCGCTCTTCCCCCGTGCGCGGCGGCTCCTGGACAGCTCAGGGGCCGCCGTCAGGGCACCGGCGTCGCTGCGACGAGGACTACCTGGCTGTCCTGGTCGCCGTGTTCGAGCAGGCGCACCCGGAGCCCGCAGTCGGTCAGTTGGTCGGCCACCGCCGTACTGTCCTGGTAGAGGTAGCGCCAGACGACGACGGTGTCGTCCGGTTCGAACGACACCGTTCGGCTGCCTCCCGCGGCGTCGAAGGTCAC